>JBJXFU010000132.1:0-5849 GCA_046155885.1 Paracoccaceae bacterium | reverse complement strand
TTTGTCACCCAGTGGCGATTGAAGCCCCGGCTGCGGCACCACAGGCTGGCGGCCTGTTGCGACCGTCATGCCATTCGCAAGTCCGGAAGGTCAGGGCGACCCACCACCCGACACATGAGCGGGCCGGGCACGCCAGTGGGCGCCGGCGTCCGCTCGACCGGGACGAGCGCGATCGCGGGTGCTGCGGTCGGGTGCCCGGCGATCGGGAGGAAGGAAGGGCGGCGGGCCCCGTGGTGCACGGCGATCGCGTAGTCCGGGCTTCCGACGATTGTCCCCGCCGATACATTTTTCTCGGCGATTGTCTATGGTTGGACACTGCGAAAACGGTCTCCGTTCTAGCTATGCTCGGGAAGTAGGGGGTGGGGTGTGACGCGTTGCGGATGGCAGCGGGTCTGAGGCGGTCGCGCCGCCCTTTCTTTCGCGCATGGGGAGAACATCTGGAATGTCAGGGACGGGTCACGCACCGGCGAAGCCGGGCACCGGCAGGGCGGCCGCCGCCATCGTCGCCATCGCGATCGGCGCCGCCGGACCGATTATCGCGTTGGCCGAAGACGGCGGGACGGCAGAGCCGCGCCGCCTGAGCTTCTCCGCCTCGGCCTACCTCTGGGCATCCGGACTTCAGGGAACCCAATCCCTGTTCGGCCTTCCGTCGACCAGCGTCGACGTGAAGTTCAGTGACATTTTCGACAAGGTCGATATGGCGGCCGCCGGGATCGTCGAGGTCCGCAGCAGCGGGCGCCTCGGATTTCTGGGGGAGATGAACTATGTCAAGCTCAGCGCGGATGCGAGGGGTCCGGGCGGTGTGCTAGCAGGCGCGATGGACTCCAAGGCGTTCTTCGCTCTTGCGGCGGGCACATGGCGCGTTGCCGACGAAGACTGGGGCAATGTCGATCTGATCGGCGGGGCGAAGTACTTCCGTTTCGACAACGCCATCACGCTGTCGCCCGGCCCGGTTTCTGCCGCCGACGCGCAAAGCTGGGTGGATGCGACCGTGGGCGCGAAGGCGGCCTTCCCGATTTCGGAGAAATGGAAGCTTCTGACCTGGGCGATGATCGGGGGGGGCGGGTCCGACATGAGCTGGGATGCGCTGGCGGCGCTCGACTACCGGATCAACGACAAGTGGTCGGCTTCATTCGGTTACCGCGCGATGGGGGTAGACTACTCCTCGTCGGGATTCTCTTATGACATGATCCAGAGCGGCCCGATCATCGGGATCACGTCCCGGTTCTGAAACGTCTGACCGGAAAGAAACGGAAGATGTCGAAGCCTGTCGGCACGGCGCCCGTCGGGGCGAAATGGGCGGCGCTCTGGCTGATTGCGGCGTTCTTTCTGACGGTGCTTCCGACGTTCGCACAGAACGCTGAAACCCAGCCCGCCGTCGTTCCCGATACGCCCGAGGCGGCTGCGGCGATGGTCGCGCGGCTTTCGGACGAAGAGGTGCGGTCGCTGCTTCTTGACCGGCTGAAGGCAGCCGAAGCCGAAAAGGCAGATCTTGCCGGGAAGTCCGCACCGGTCGCCGACCGCGTGGTGGATCTGCTTATCGGTTCGGGCGAACGCATCTTCGCGACGGCGGTTTCCTCGCCGGAGACGCTCCGCCAGGCGGGATCGGCCCTGGCGAGCCTGGCCTCGGAAATGGGCGCGTGGCGGATCGTGCGGCTTCTCGGAGCGCTGGCGGCCGGCGCATTCGCGGGGGTGGTTCTGACGGCGCAGGCGCGCCGGATTTTCCGGTCCCGGCGCGAGGCGACGGGCCTGTCCGTGGCGCGGCGCGCGTTCGGCATATATCTTTGGGAAATGGCGGCGCTGGCGCTTGGCTTTGTCGTCGCCAGCCTGGCTCTGACGCTGACCGCCCGCCCCGAAGACCTCGCGGTCGGGCGGCTGCTGGCTGTCTGGCTGCTCCTGGTGCCCTGGTTCGGAATCCGGACGCTGGCGCTGTTTCTTGCGCCGAACCGACCTGAGCTCCGGCTTGCCGCGGTCGACGACCGGGCGGCGCGCCTGCTGTTCAACAACGCGGCAGGAATCCTGATCTTTGCCGGTCTCAGCAAGTCGGCGCTCGGTCTCTTGCCGCTCAGCGGCGCGGACGAGGCGCTAATCGAGTCCGGTTTCTGGCTGAATGTGCTGGTCTTTCTCTGGTTCGGCCTTACGGTCGTCATATCGCGCGACGGTCTGCGGCAGATCATGCGCGGCGGTTCGGATATTCTGTCCCCGACGGACCGGTTCATCGCGCGCCATTATCCCGCCTATGCGGCGGCGGTGATCGGCGGCGCCTGGGTGGCCTCGGCGCTCATGGCCACGGCGGGCCTGGAGGACCTGATTCATGAAGGCCGGCACATCCTGACGATGGCCATCCTGCTGGTCGCGCCGCTTTTCGACACCGCGATCCGGTCCGCCGCGCGCAGCCTGTCGGCGCCGCCAAGCGGCGACGGCGCGGCCGCGCTGGATGCCCACGAGGCCAGCCTGCGCAGCATGACCCGGATCGGCCGGGCCGTCGTCATCAGTGTTGTCTTCATCCTGCTTGCCCGGCTCTGGGAGATACGCGTGTCGGAAGTGGCCTCACTCGGGATGGGGGCGCAGGTCGCGGCGCGGGTCGTGTCGACTGTCTACATCTGCCTTGCGGGCTATTTCGCCTGGGAACTCACCCGACTTTGGTTCCACCGCAAGCTCGCGGGGGAAAAGACGGCGCACGCGCTCGACCCGCTGGCCGAGGACAGCACCAGCCTCGACCTTTCGCCCGGCTCCTCCCGCCTCGCCACCGTCCTGCCGGTGGTCAGCTGGGCACTGCAGGCGGCGATTGTCGTGATGACCGTGCTGGTCGCGCTGAGCAACATCGGCATCGACGTGACCGCGCTGATGGCCGGGGCCGGAATCGTCGGCCTTGCCATCGGCTTCGGGTCGCAGAAGCTGGTCAGCGACATCGTCTCGGGCCTGTTCTTCCTGTTCGAAGACGCCTTCCGCATCGGCGAATATGTCGAGGTCGGATCGGCCGAGGGCACGGTCGAGAAGTTCTCGCTGCGCTCGCTGCACCTGCGGCATTCGCGCGGCGCGATCTATTGCATTCCCTACAGCACAATCCCCCGGGTCACCAACTTCGGCCGCGACTGGGGGATCATGAAAATGCGCTTCACCGTGCCGCACGGCACCGACGTCGAGAAGGTACGGAAAATCTTCAAGCGGATCGGTCAGGAGATGCTCGCCAACCCGGAGTTGGCCCCAGGCTTCATCGAGCCGTTCAAGAGCCAGGGCGTGCGCGAGATCACCGAAACCGGCATCGTCGTCGCCGGGAAGTTCACCTTCAAGCCGGGCGGGCAGTTCATCATCCGCCGCGAAGTCTTCAAGCGCGTGCAGGAAGAGTTCGACAAGGCGGGCATCCCCTTCGCCCGGCAGGAAGTGCGGGTGGCCATGGTCGGACAGGACGGGACGGAAGCGGCCGCAGCCGGTGCCGCGGCATCGGCAGCGATCGCGCGCGCGGTGCCGGACGCGCCGCAGCCGGGTTAATGCAAGATGACTCCATACGGAACCGGGGCCGCCTTCTGCGGCCTTCTGGAAGCCCCGCAGAACGGCCGCAAGCCCTTGCGGGCGCTGCATTAATCATCGGCTTCCGCAGCGTTCGCAAGGTGCCAGCAATTTGCCAGCAATATGCCAGCAACCTGCCATACGATCGTATGGCTTTTGGTGAATTAACCGTTAACTTCGAATCACCGAAGCACCTCGCTGGACGCCAAGTGACAGGGCCGAACGCGGACGATTCCGGAAAGGGGCATCCCGCCCTAGGAACCGAGAGATGACGCGACGCCGCCTCAGATCGTTGCTTCTGCTGGCCTCCGCGCTCGCCTTCGCCGGGCTCGCGCAAGGCGCGGTCGCTGACGAATCGACCGAAACCGTTGTCACCGACACCCTTGCGATAGCCGGCGAGGCGAAGCTCGGGTTCGGCAAGGGCTCGATCATCGTCGCCCCGATCCCCCTGAAGAATCCGGTCCTGGGAAATGGCGTGATCGCGACCGGCTCGTACCTGTTCAAGCTCGACGAGGGATCCGACACGTCGTTCATCGGCGCGGCGGCGATGAAGACCGACAACGGCAGCTTCGGCGCCGGCGCGGCCGTGAACCTCAGCTTCGGCGGCGGGCGCTGGTCGGTCCTCACCATGGGCGGCAAGGCGAACGTCAACTACGCGATCTACGGGATCGGGAACCTTCGGTTCAATCCGGTTCCGATCTCTCAGGACGGGGTGTTCGTCAGGGTCAAGGCGAGCTACGGGCTGACCGACCACGTCTTCGCGGGCCTCGACGCGCAGTACCTCGATACCAAAATCAGTCTGAACGGCAGCGGACCTTTTCCATTGCCGAACCTGCCGGGATTCGGGATCGGCGTCCGCCAGATCGTCGCTGGTCCGACGCTGACATGGGACACCCGCGACGACACGACCTATCCGACCAAAGGGCAGTTCGCTTCCCTGACAGTGCAAAGGGGCGTCGGCCTCGGAAGCTACAACAACAGCTTCTATCGCGGCGTCCTTGCGGGTAAGGCGTTCTTTCCCCTCGGCGACAAGACCGTTCTCGGCCTCAGCGCGACCGGCTGTTCGGTCGGCGACAGGGCGCCGTTCTTCAACATGTGCTCGGTCGGGGGAACGGATACGCTGCGGGGCTATGCGGCGGGACAGTACATCGACAACGCGCTCGCCTCGGTTCAGGGCGAGCTTCGCCACAGGCTGACGAAACGCATCGGCGTGGTGGCGTTCGCGGGGGTATCGGTTGTCGGTCCCGACCTTGGCGACCTCGGAAGCTCGGGGGCGAAGTACGCCGGCGGGGTCGGCGTCCGCTTCCGTCTGTCCAAGGATTACCCGTTGGATTTCAGCGTCGACCAGGCCGTCAACCGCGATGGCGATACGTCGACCTATGTCTACATAGGCCAGGCGTTCTGACCGCTCAGGCCGGCCGCCAGACGCAGCGGAACCCGATATGGGTGGTCGAGGTATCGACCGCCTGCGGGTGGCGCGCGGCCGGCCGATACCGGCGGCAGTAGTTCGGCGCGCACAGGTGCGACCCGCCCTTCACCACCTTGCGGGGAACGCGCGAAGGATCGCTGGGTTCAACGCTCGCCTCGCGTGACACACCCCGTGGGGGCGGCCCCCCGCAACAAGGGCTTTCAGGCGCGGCGGGATGATGATGGGCGTACCAGTCTTCGGTCCATTCCCAGACATTGCCGATCATGTCGTACAAGCCGAAGCCGTTCGCCGGGAACGCACCCACGGGCGAGGTCCGCGCGAAGCCGTCCTCGGCCAGGTTCTCGCCCGGGAAGGCCCCCTGCCAGGTGTTCGCCATGTGCCGGCCGCCCGGTGCCAGCTCGTCGCCCCAGGCATAGTCGCACCCGGCAAGGCCGCCACGGGCGGCGAACTCCCACTCGGCCTCGGTCGGCAGCGCCTTTCCGGCCCATGCGGCAAAGGCCGCCGCGTCGGCATGGGTAATGTGGACGACGGGATGATCGCTTAGTCCGTCCAGCGTGGTTTCCGGCCCGTATGGATGGCGCCAGTCGGCCCCGTGAAGGAATGTCCACCACGACATCGGACGCGCAAGGGACGCACCGTCAGGCAGGAACACCGCCGAACCGGCCCTGAGCATCTCGGGCTGTGCGCCGGGATAGTCTTCGGCCCGGGGGGCGGTTTCCGCCGTCGTGACGTAACCGGTCGCCGTCACGAACCGGGCGAAGTCGGCGTTCGTGACCGGGGCCGGGTCGATCCAGAACGGGCCGGCGCCGACCTCCCGGACCGGACCTTCCTCTGGGTAGAACGCTTCCGACCCCATGCGGAACCAGCCGCCGGGGATCGGGATCATTCCGGGCGGGGGCGCGCCCCGCCC
>JBJXFU010000130.1:0-7581 GCA_046155885.1 Paracoccaceae bacterium | reverse complement strand
CGGCGCCGCGGCCGGAGGGGCGGCGGGGGGGCGTTCCGGCGGTAGCGGGCCGGCTTGGGCGGCTGCGACGTCCGCGGCCGGCGGCCGGGCCGGTGCCGGAGCGCCGGAGGCGGGGTCGATGTTCCCGGGGGGAAGGGCCGCGTGGGGTTCGTCGCCTGCCGCGTCTGCGGGCCGGCTGCCGCCATCCTGTTCCATCCGGGACACCGAGATATCGGCCACGTCCTCGACGAACTCGAAGACCTCGCGGATCGGCGCCTCTTCGAGGTCGCCGTGGAGCACCAGTTCCCAGCCCAGATGGGCTTCTTCGGGGTTCAGAAGGTCGAGCGGCGGGACGCGCCCGGTGTCGCAGCGGATTGACGAAGAGCCGAGTTCGGTCAGGGCGCGGAGAACGAGAAGCGGTTCGTTCCCCGACGCGTAGAGCCCCGCATGCGGCCGGAAGGCGACCGCCCACTCCGCCGCCCCGGCGCTGCGGTCATCGGCCCCGGCCGCGAGGTCCGGCAGGCCGATTGCCGGCAGCCCCGGCCCGCTGTCCCCGAGGTCGAGCGAAAAGGACATGCCGAGCGGCTGGAAGTCGGCCGCGTCCTCGGTCTCTTCAGTCGCGACCCCGTCCGGCAACAGCCCTTCCAGCGCCTCGATCGCCGCTTCGGCGCCGTCCGGCGCGGGGGCGTCGTCGCGGGCAGTGCGGACATGGTCGGCGAGCATGTCGGCCGACTGGAAGAAAAGCTTCATCGCGTCGGGGTCGATCGACAGGCGGCCCGAACGCACCTCGTCCATCACCGTTTCGAACCGGTGGGCGAAGCTGACGAGGCCGGTCAGACCGAAGGCGCCCGCGCCACCCTTGATGGAGTGCACCGCGCGGAAGGCGACGTTGATCGTTTCGCGGTCATCGGGGCCGTCGGAGAGCCCGTTGAGCGCGTCCTGGAGGCTTTCGAGCAGCTCTTCGCACTCGACGAAGAAGCTCGCGCGGATTTCCGCCATTGGATCGGGTTTCTGCGGCATACCTTCCCTCAGGTCGTTACCGTCTGAATTGCGCGGATGAGCTTGTCGGGATCGAACGGCTTGACGATCCAGCCGGTGGCGCCGGCGGCCCTGGCGCGCGCCTTCAGTTCCGGTGCGCTTTCGGTGGTCAGAACAAGGATCGGCGTCGCCCGGTGCCGGTCGATGCCGCGCACTGCCTCGATGAAGCCGAAGCCGTCGAGCCGCGGCATGTTGATGTCCGAGATGATCGCGTCGGGTTCGAGCCCTTCCAGCACTTCGAGCCCGTGCTGCCCGTCCTCGGCCAGGTGGATGGTGTAGCCGGCCCCGGTGAGGGTCAGGCGAAGCATGTCGCGGATCGTCCGGCTGTCGTCGACGGCGAGCACGTTGAGGGTCATGCGGACGCCTCGGATTGGATGCCGGAAAGCGCGAGGCCGAAGATCGCCAGGGCGCCTTCGAAGGGTTCCGATCGCGGTTCGACCGTCAGTTCGACACCGCCCTGGCGCCAGAGAAGCGCTGCGGCGATCAGGACCTGCAGGCAGAGACCGCCGAGGAACACCACGTCGCCCGCGTCGATCCGCAGCGGCGCGCCGGCCCTTTCCCGCAGCGCCGCAGCGAGCGGCTGGGCGGCCGGAAGATCGAGCCGGGCCGGAAGGCAGACCGTTCCGGTCATGCCGCGCCCCTCGGTGACCACCGAATCTTGCCCATCCCGACCTCCTTCATTGTCGTCGGGTGAGCTTTATGTGGCCCGCGTTAAATAAGGCTTGATGGCCGTCCCCGGCCCCGGCATCTACCGGCCGCGATCCCCGCCGGCCATTTCGCGGTGAAGGTAGGCGGCGCAGCCGGTCAGCGCGGCGAAGTCGTCCTCGACGATGCGGACCGGGAAATTCGCCATGAAATCCGAGAAGCGGCCCTTGTCGCGGAATGCCTCGCCGAAGCCGAAACGGGCGTAGTGGTCGGTGAAGGCGCGCGCCACCCCGCCGATGAGGTAGACGCCGCCGAAGGGCAGGTGAATCAGCGCAAGGTCCCCCGCCACCGCGCCGAGCCGCCGCACGAAGGTCTCGCCGGCCATTTCGGCCACCGGATCGCCGCCGGTGCCGATCGCCGCCACGATCTCGGCGGCGCTCCGGCTTGCCGGCCGGCCGGCCTCGGCCGCGGCCCAGGCGTCGACCCGTTCCAGCCCGCGCCCGGAAAGCGCGTCCTCGACCCCGGCGAAGCCATGCGCGGTTTCCACGAAGCGCTGCAGCCGCCGGTCCGCGTCGGTCCTGACCGGCAGGCTGACATGGCCGCATTCGGACGGGGCGACGATCCGCCCCGAGGGTGTTTCATGGACCGGCGCCGCGTTGAAGCCGGTGCCGACCCCGATCACCAGCTGCGAGGCGCCGGCGCCGGGCGCGGCGGCGGGGCCGGGCAGAAGGGTGCGGAGCGCTTCCGGGGCGAGGTGGCCGAGCGCGTGTCCCTGCGCCTGCAGGTCGTTCAGCACCGCGACGTGGCGCACCCCGGTCGCGGCGGCCAGGTTCGCCGGCCGGATCGTCCAGTCGAGGTTCGTCATCACGGCCACGCCGTCGCGCACCGGCCCGGCGGCCGCGACGCAGGCGCCGACGCAGCCGGTGGTGCCGCTTTCGGCCAGGTAGGCCTTCAGGATCGCCTCGATGCCCGGCTGGCCCTTGTTGGCGAAGCGCCGGATCGACCCTTGCTGCACGTGCTGTCCGCGCGCAAGAGCCACGCGCGTGTTGGTGCCGCCGATATCGGCCAGAAGGAAGAAGTCTTCGGGGCTCGTCATCGGTCTCTCGCTTTCGGCGGTCCTGCCCTGTCGGCGCGCCGGGCCTCGGCTGCCTGGGCCGGCGCCCGGACCCCGTGATAGGATGGTTCCGGCCCGTCCCGCAAGCCTCGGGACCCCGGCTTCACGGCTGGCCGGGCGGTCGGGCTGCGGGGGCGGGCCCGGTCGATTGTCCGACCATCAGCTCGGCTTCAAGAAGCCGCTGCCGCGGGGCGTCGTCGCCGGTCGCGACGATGTCGATCAGCATCTCGGCGGCAAGCCGCCCGGCTTCGCGGACCGAAGACCGGGTGGCGGTGAAGATCGGCACGTCCTCGCCGTTGCCCAGATAGCTCAGCTCGTCGTCATGGGTCACCACCGACGCGGCACGGCCCATCCTGATCCCCCGGTCCTCGAGCGCCCGGCGGACCCCAATGGCCGAGATCAGCGAGGCCGTCAGGAAGGCGGTCGGCGGATCGGCGAGGGCGAGCATGTCGCCCACCGCGCGGAACCCGTAGCCTTCGGTCATCTCCTCGGAGCGCATGATCGCGGCGTCCTCCGCGATCCCGCTGCCGGCCAGCGCCTCGCTGTAGCCCTTCCGGCGGCGGATCGCGAAGTCCATGCTTTCGAGGCCGTTCACCAGCCCGATGCGGCGGTGCCCGAGGTCGAGCAGGAACTCGGTCGCGCGGGCGAAGGCGCGGCGGTTGTTCACGTCGACCCAGGAATAGGGCAGGGCGGAGCCGGTGGACCGCCCGTGCACCACGAAGGGAAGCCCGACCTCGTGCAGAAGCGGGATGCGCGGGTCGTCGAGCCGGGGGCCGTGCACGATGAAGCCGTCGACCGCGCGCTTGGCGGAAAGCTCGCGGTAGCAGTCGGCTTCGTCGGCGTCCGAGACGACCGACAGGACCAGATCGAAGCCGGCGGCCGTATAGGTTTCGCCCGCCCCCGCGATGAAGTCGGAAAAGACCGGGTTCACGATCTCATGGCGGGTCGAGACCGGGATCACATGCCCGATCGCCATCGCGCGGCCGGTGGCGAGGCTCTTGGCGCGGGTGTTCGGCCGGTAGTTGTGCCTTCGCGCCGCGTCGATGACACGGCGGCGGGTTTCCTCGTTGACCTCGGGGTAGCCGTTCAGCGCGCGGCTTACGGTCGTTTGCGAGAGGCCCAGCTTTTCCGAGAGTTGCTTTAGATTCATGCTTCACAGCGTTCAAAGCGCTTTGAAATTCGACGGAACTTAAGCGGGGCACGCGGCAAAGGTCAACGCGAAACCCGTTCGAAACGCCCGCCATAGGTGCAAGTCGATTGACAAAGTGGGCACGCTGGGTCAGTTTATTGCATCCAAAGCGCTTTGGAAGCGACTCCATTGCGGGACGGACTGTCCGGCGCGGGACAAGCGCCGTCATCTCGGGAGGATAGGATGAAATCCAGACTTCTTGCCGGCGCCGCCCTGGCCGCGCTGGCGGCGGGCGCCGTATCGGCGCAGGACCTCAAGTTCCCGGTGGGCGAAGGCGCCTTCAACTGGAAGAGCTACGAGGAGTTCGACGCCAAGTACAATCTCGACGGCCAGTCGATCACCATGTTCGGTCCCTGGCGCGGCGAGGACCAGGTGCTGATCGAAACCATGCTCAGCTACTTCACCAAGGCCTCGGGCGTGACGGTCAACTATTCGTCCTCGGAAGGCTACGAGCAGCAGATCATCATCGACGCCGAAGCCGGATCGCCCGCCGACATCGCGGTGCTGCCGCAGCCCGGCCTGATCGCCGATCTGGCCGGCAAGGGCTTCATCGTGCCCCTCGGGGACGAGACGAAGCAATGGCTGACCGACAACTACGGCGCGGGTGCTTCGTGGGCGGCGCTTGGCACCTACAAGGGCAAGGACGGGGCCGAGGCGCTGTTCGCCTTCCCCTACAAGGCCGACGTGAAGTCGCTGGTCTGGTACAGCCCCGAGAACTTCGAGGATGCCGGCTACGAGGTTCCGACGACGATGGAGAACCTCAAGGCGCTGACCGAGAAGATCGTGGCCGATGGCGGCACGCCCTGGTGCATCGGCCTGGGTTCGGGCGGTGCGACCGGCTGGCCGGCGACCGACTGGGTCGAGGAAATGATGCTGCGCACCCAGCCGCCGGACGTCTACGACAAGTGGACCACGCACGCGATCCCGTTCAACGACCCCGCAGTCGTCGCCGCGATCGACGAATTCGGCTGGTTCGCCAAGAACGACGCCTTCGTGCAGGGCGGTGCGGCGGCGGTCGCCTCGACCGACTTCCGCGACAGCCCCAAGGGCCTCTTCTCTTCGCCCCCGGGCTGCTACATGCACCGGCAGGCGTCGTTCATCCCGTCCTTCTTCCCGGAAGGGACCAAACTCGGGGCGGATGCCGATTTCTTCTACTTCCCGCCCTATGCCAGCAAGGATCTCGGCTCGCCGGTGCTGGGTGCAGGCACGCTGGCCTTCATCATGAAGGACAGCGAGGCCGCGCGCGCCTTCATCGAATGGCTGAAGACGCCGATCGCGCATGAAGTCTGGATGGCCCAGACCGGGTTCGTGACGCCGTACAAGGCGGTCAATACCGAAGTGTACGGCTCGGCCGCGCTGAAGAAGCAGGGGGAAATCCTTGCCAATGCGACGACCTTCCGCTTCGACGGGTCCGACCTGATGCCGGGCGCGGTGGGTGCGGGCACCTTCTGGACCGGAATGGTGGACTACGTGGGCGGCAAGTCCGCGCAGGAAGTGGCCGACGCGATCGAGGCGAGCTGGCCGAAGTGACCGGCTGACCGAAGGACGGAAATTGCGGGCCCGGCGTCAGGCCGGACCCGCCAAGGGGCGCGCGGCAGGGGGGACCCCCATAGGGGGAGGCTGCCGCGGAGCCCGGGTCTGACCTCAGGGGAGGGGCGGATGAACCAGGCATTTCTGGCGATCTTCACCATCGTGATCGGTGTCGGCGGCTGCGTCGGCTATTTCTGGGCCTCGAACCTGATCCTGGACAAGGTGATCTTCCCGGCGCGGGGCCCCGAGGCCGGGATCAACATCGGCCGCGCCAACATGGTCCGGCCCTGGCTTTTCCTGATGCCCGCGCTGATCGCGCTTGGACTTTACCTCGCCTACCCGGTCTTCGCGACGCTCTGGCTGTCGTTCAACAAGAACGAGGGGGGCGAGCTGGCCTTTGTCGGGCTGGACAACTACCGGACGATGCTTTCGGAAGACAAGTTCTGGGAGTCGATGCAGAACAACATGGTCTGGCTGATCGTGGTGCCGGCCGCCGCGACCGCCTTCGGGCTGCTTGCCGCCCAGCTGACCGACCGGATTTCCTGGGGCAACATCGCGAAATCGCTGATCTTCATGCCGATGGCGATCTCGTTCGTCGGCGCTTCGGTGATCTGGAAGCTGATCTATGACACCCGCGACACCGACCAGGCGCAGATCGGGCTCTTGAACGCGCTCTGGCTGCAGGCCGGGGGCGGGGTGGGTTCGGTACTGGTTCTGAGGGTCATTCCCTTGGTGCTGGTCGCGGCCGGCATCGCGGCGCTGGCCTATGTGCTTTGGGCGCAGGTGCGGCGGATGGGCGAGGGCGGGCCGGTTGCGAAGACGCTGCGCGCGGCGGGGATCGCGGTGGGCGTCTGGCTGGTCTGGATCGGGCTGACCTGGGCCTTCGGCATCGTCACCGCGGTCCTGCCCTATGGCGAGCCGCAGTTCTGGCTGCAGCTGCCGTTCTGGAACAACTTCTTCCTGATGGCGGTGCTGGTCTGGCTGCAGACGGGCTTCGCAATGGTGATCCTGTCGGCGGCGCTGCGCGGCGTGCCCGAGGACACGGTCGAGGCGGCGATCATCGACGGGGCCAACCCGTTCCAGGTCTTCTTCCAGATCAAGGTGCCGCAGATCATGGGGACGATCATCGTTGTCTGGACGACGATCACCATCACCGTGCTGAAGGTCTTCGACATCGTGCGCGCGATGACCGGAGGGCAGCAGAAGACGCAGGTGCTGGCGAACTACATGTACGACAAGCTGTTCGTGGCGGTGGACTGGGGCGTTGGCTCGGCTTCGGCGATGGTGATCCTGCTTCTGGTTTCGCCGATCCTGGTCTGGAACGTCTACAGCGCCCGCAAGGAAATGCGCTGAGCGCCGCGCAAGAGGGGGGCAGGGGACAAGGTCATGGACAACATAGCCGGCAACAGACCCGCGCTGACCTGGGCGGTGCATCTTTCGGTGGGGCTTCTGGTCTTCCTCTGGGTGGTGCCGACGCTCGGGTTGTTCGTGTCGTCTTTCCGCACCGGTGATCAGATCGTCGGCTCGGGCTGGTGGCGGGCGCTGTTCACGCAGGAAAGCGCGCAGTCGCCGATCCGGATCGAGGGCAAGGAAGCGCCGAAGGACGGGGGCTTCGCGATCGAGGGGCGGCTTTTCGATGCCGAGGGCGTTTCGGTCAGCCACTGGGGAACGAGTTCGAAGGAGCCCGCCGCCTTCGCTGCCGGAGAGACGGCCGAACTGGGCGACGGGCAGAAGGTGACGGTGCAGGCGGACGGCGCCTATGTCCTGACGTCGCCCGTCTCGACCGAAGGCACGCGGCTGCCGCGCATCTTCACCACCGCCGCGACGCCGCCGGACTTCACCACGACGAACTACAACAACGTGCTGTTCAACCCGCTGGCCGGGCAGACGATCTTCCAGGCCTTCATGAACACCGCCACGGTGGCGATTCCGGCGACGATCATCCCGATCCTGATCGCGGCCTTCGCGGCCTATGCACTGGCCTGGATGGAGTTTCCGGGTCGTGCGCTCTTGATCGCGGCGATTGTGGGCCTTCTGGTCGTGCCGTTGCAATTGGCGCTGATCCCGCTGCTTCAGTTTCATAACG
>JBJXFU010000128.1:0-19208 GCA_046155885.1 Paracoccaceae bacterium | reverse complement strand
GATCGCCGGATCGTCCTGCGCATCGGCATCAACCTCGGCGACGTGATCGTCCAGGGGGCCGACATCTACGGCGACGGCGTCAATGTCGCGGCGCGGCTGGAGGCGATCGCGGAACCCGGCGGCATCTGCCTGTCGGCCGGTGTGCATGACCAGGTCAGGGGCAAGGTCGCGGCGCACTTCGCCGATGCGGGCGAAGTGGCGCTGAAGAACATTTCCATGCCCGTTCGCGTCTACAGGATAGCGCCCGGCCTGCAGGGCCCGGCGCCCGGCAGGGGCTTGGAGCCCGCCCATCTCGGCAAGCCGTCGATCGCGGTCCTCGCGTTCCAGAACATGAGCGCCGATCCCGAACAGGACTACTTCGCCGACGGCGTCGTGGAAGACATCATCACCGTGCTGTCGCGGCGCCGCCAGCTCTTCGTCATCGCCCGCAATTCGTCCTTCAGCTACAAGGGCCGCGCGGTCGACATCAAGCAGGTCGGCCGCGAACTCGGCGTCCGCTACGTGCTCGAAGGCAGCCTGCGGCGGGCCGGCGACCGGCTCAGGATCACCGCACAGCTGATCGACGCCGCGACCGGCGCGCATCTCTGGGCCGAACGCTACGACGGCGCGCTGGCCGAGGTCTTCGACCTGCAGGACCGGATCGCGGCCAGCGTCGCCGGGGCGATCATGCCGGCGGTGGAACTGGCCGAAATCGCGCTGTCGCAGCGCAAGCCGCCCGGAAACCTCGACGCCTACGATCACTATCTGCGTGGCTATGCGTGCCATCATCAATGGACGGTCGAAGCCAGTGTCGAGGCGCTGTCGCACTTTCACCGGGCGATGGAACTCGACCCGGGTTACGCCGCCGCATATGCGTTCGCGGCGCAGTGCTACACGATGCGGAAGATCGTTTCTTCGGGATTGCTTAGCGCGGACGACATGGCCGAAGCGGAGCGATTGGCACTCAGGGCGGTCGCGTTGGACCCGAACGATGACATCGTGATGGCGTTGGCGGCGAGCGCGATCGGATACGGCGTGGGAGACGTCCGCCGCGGCCTGCTGCTGGGGGAGCGCGCGATTGAGCTGAACCCCAACTCAGCCTTTGCCTGGTTCGCCCAAAGCTGGAACAGGCTCTATGCCGGGCAGTTCAATGCCGCCATCGACCATTGCGAGCGCGCGATAAGGCTCAGCCCGCGCGATCCCTTGCTGTTCCAGATGGACGTGTGCATCGCACACGCGCATTTCACTGCCGGACGCGCCGAAGCGGCGCTGGCATGGGCCGAAAGCGCGACGAGCAGGCGCCCGGCGAACCCCGACGCGGTGATCGTGCAGGCTGCGAGCCTCGCCGCTCTGGGCCGCGAGCAGGAGGCCAGGGCCGCCTTCGCGCAGTACAGCCTGCTCGACCCTCTTGGCACGCTGAGAAACCTGTCGGCGGGCACGCCCTTCGTTCACCCCGAACATCTTGAGCTTTGGTACACCGCCCTCAGGCGCGCCGGGATGCCGGAATGACGGAACGGTCGCGGCGCGGGGCCTTCGTGGCGCCCACCCCAGCGGAGGGCGCCGACCCTAACCCGCATCCC
The DNA here is from genome assembly GCA_046155885.1 of Paracoccaceae bacterium. Lineage (GTDB taxonomy): Bacteria > Pseudomonadota > Alphaproteobacteria > Rhodobacterales > Rhodobacteraceae > JAOADN01. The sequence goes on along the minus strand of JBJXFU010000128.1, from coordinate 17,649 downwards.
CGGCGATCCCGATCAGGCCCGACAGGGCGCCGATGACCGCCTGCCGTGTCGCGGCAAACCCGGCATCCTGCGAGAAATCGTCGAGCGTGCCAAAGGTCGCCGGGTCGAACTCCAGCCCCAGCGCCGGATAGGCGGCGGCCAGCGCGGCCTCTGCGGCGTCCGACCGCCGGACCCCGATCACCGCCCCCAGATGGTACCCCCTCCGCCCGACCCGCTGCGCGATCCCGGCCAGCTTGATCCGCCCGCCGCCGTTCACGCTCCAGGCGCCCGGGCAGTATTCGCCCGGCAACTCCCCCACCCGCGCTTCGCCCCCGAGTGCCCACAGCGCCGCGGCAATCGCCGCCGCGAAATCCCGGAACCGGGCGTGGATATGCTCGCGCGGCTCGGGATGGGGCGCGACCAGGTCGATGACCAGCGCGCTTTCGTCATAGACCGCAAGCCGCCCGCCCGCCGGCCGGTCCACCGGCTGAAAGCCGAAGCCGCGCACCGCCGCGACCGCCTCGCCATAGCCCGGCGCCGCGATGTCGCGCGGGGCGAAGGCGGCGGTGGGGCGGGGGCGGAAAAGCCGCAGCGAGCCGGGTGCGCCGCCGTCGAACCCGGCCAGGCTGGCGCGCACCCTCTCCATATCGTCCGGGGGAGAGTACGGCGAGGCGAACCCCTCAGCCTCCTGGCCAAGCAGCACGGTCCCGGTACCGAAGGCGGTGTTCACGCCCCCTTGCCCGCCGTCCCGGCGCAACCGTAAAGCCGCATCTTCTCCACCGTCGCCGCGATCATCCGCCGCCGCCCCTCGGCCATGGCGTCCTTATGCTGCCGGTCGCCTTCCGACCAGACATCCAGCATCCCCTGCCGGAAGGCATGGCGCAGATCGGTATCGGGGTTGAACTTGTGCACCCCCGCCGCCTTGGCGGCCTCCACCTCGGCCTCCGGAATGCCCGAGGCGCCGTGCAGCACCAGCGGAATCCCCGTCGCATCCCGTATCTCGCGGGTGCGCGCAATCGACAGCGGCTCCGGCGCAACCCCCGACACCACGCCATGCACGATCCCTACCGAGATCGCCAAGGTATCGACCCCGGTTTCCGCCACGAACCGCTCCGCCTCGCCCACGTCGGTGTAGTAGTCCGCCCGGTTCACCCTTTGCCCCGCATCTGGAATCCGGCCCAGCTCCGCCTCGACCGGAATCCCGAAGTCATGCGCGATCTCGACGATCCGCCTTGTGGTGCGGATGTTCTCCTCGAACGGCAGATGCGCCCCGTCATACATGATCGAGTTGAAGCCCAGCCATATCGCCTCCAGACACTCGTCCCACGGCCCGTGGTCGAAGTGATAGACGTACCGCGCCTCCGACTCCACCTCGGCGACCCGGCGCGTCATCTCGAAGGCCTTCCTCAGCCCCATATGCGGCACCACGGCACGGCCGACCTGCAGGAAGACCGGCGCGGCGGCCTCTTCGGCGGCGCGCACCAGCGCCTCGGTCGTCTCGGTGCTGTGCATGTTGAAGGCGCCGATGGCGTAGCCCGCCTTTCGGGCCGCCTCGATCAGGGCGCGCGGGTCGGTCAGCGGCATCTCCGTCAGCCTTTCTCGATGATCGCAAGCGGCGTGCGCACCGGCACGGTCTCCGCCGCCGCGACAAGGATTTCCGTCAACCTGCCCGCCCCGGGGCTTTCCAGCGTGTCGGTCGATTTCTCCGACTCCACCTCGGCCAAGGGCTCGTCCTCCCCCGTCGCCCCTCCTCACCGTCGCACGGCACGCCGTGGGCAGGGGGACCCCGCTCTTTCCGCCCCGCCCTGATGCACCGCTGACACGGTATCTGGTGGCGCCACGTGCCCCCTACCCAACCGATTGCAGCCCGCCTATAGTCGCGGTAGGGCGGGTTTGTCCGGGGCCGAGGGGAAGTTTCGATGCGCTGTCCGTTCTGCGGAAACGTCGATACACAGGTGAAAGACAGCCGTCCCGCCGAGGACCACGTCGCCATCCGCCGCCGCCGCTTCTGCCCGGCCTGCGGCGGCCGCTTCACCACCTACGAACGCGTCCAGCTCCGCGACCTGGTGGTCATCAAGAACTCCGGCAAGCGCGAGGATTTCGACCGCGACAAGCTCGAACGCGCCATCCGCATCGCCATGCAGAAGCGCCCCATCGACCCCGAGCGCATCGACCAAATGATCTCCGGCATCGTCCGGCGGCTTGAATCGCTGGGCGAAACCGATATCCCCTCGCGCACCATCGGCGACATCGTGATGGAAAGCCTGGCCCGGATCGACACCGTGGCCTATGTCCGCTTCGCCAGCGTTTACAAGAACTTCCAGGCCGCCGACGACTTCGACCGCTTCGTCTCGGAACTGCGTCCCGGCGGCGCCGAGGCCGAGTGAGCGGCGAGGAAGACCGCCGCTTCCTGCGCCTCGCCCTCAGCCTCGCCGCGCGCGGGCTCGGCAATGTCTGGCCCAACCCGGCCGTCGGCTGCGTCATCGTCCGCGATGGCCGCATCCTCGGGCGCGGCTGGACACAGCCGGGCGGACGGCCCCATGCAGAGACAATGGCGCTGGCACAGGCCGGCACGGCGGCGCGGGGGGCCACGGCCTATCTGACGCTCGAACCCTGCGCCCATTTCGGCCAGACCCCGCCCTGCGCCGATGCGCTGGCGGGTGCCGGCATCGCCCGCGTCGTCTCGGCGCTGCAAGACCCCGACCCGCGGGTCTCGGGCCGCGGGCACGCCCGCCTTGCGGAGGGCGGGGCCCAGGTCGAGGTCGGGCTTCTCGGTGCCGAGGCGGAAGCCCTGCAAAAGGGCTTCCTGTCCCGCATCCGCAAGGGCCGCCCGATGCTGACCCTGAAGCTCGCCACCACCCTCGACGGCCGCATCGCCACCGCCTCGGGCGAAAGCCGCTGGATCACCGGCGAGGCAGCCCGCGCCGCCGTCCACACCCTCCGCGCCACCCATGACGCGGTGATGATCGGCGGCGGCACCGCGCGGGCCGACGACCCGCTCCTCACCATCCGCACCTTCACGCCCCTTCGCCCGGCGGTGCGGATCGTGGTGTCCGCCGGGCTGAACCTGTCCCCGGACTCCGCCCTTGTCCGCTCGGCGACCGAGGCGCCGCTATGGTTGGCGTATGCGCGCGACTCCGACACCACAGGATGGGGGTCTCGCGGCGTCCGGCTGATTCCAGTCGCCCGGTCCGGCGCCGGCCTCGACCCCGCTTCGCTTCTCGCCGCGTTGGGTGAAGCCGGGTTGACCCGCGTTCTCTGCGAAGGCGGCGCGGCACTCGCCGCCGCGCTCCTCGCCGCCGGGCTGGTGGACGAACTGGTCCTCTTCACCGCCGGGCTGGCGTTCGGGGCAGGGGGCCTTGCCGCGATTGCCGCCCTTCCCGACACCCGCCTCGCCAACACCCCGCGCTTCCGCCTGGCCGAGGTCCGCGAGATCGGCGGCGACGTGATGCAGCGATGGGTCGCGGGCGGGGCCTGACTGGTCGCTCATCGGTCCCGGTCCGGGACCTCTACGCCAGCCCGAAGCGAGAAGCGCCCGCAGGAACCGCCGGGCGGCCCCACCGAAATCCGGCGCCGACGCCGCCTCTCCGGTCCCCCGCACCGCGCGGGCCGTTCCTGCCGCCCGCAGATAGGCCGGACCGATCGTAAAATGCGCAGGGGCGGCAGACCTCAGTACCCCGCCCTACCGCCAGAGCCAGCTCCGGCTCGCGAAAATCCCCTGCAGCTTCGAGAGCAGCCGGTACCCCGGCCCGGGCATCGGCACCTCGCGCCGCGCCAGCCGGTCGGCCACCACTTCGACCGGGCAGACCATCCCCGACACCGGATCGACATAGCGCGGATAGGCGATCAGCGCGGCATGCACGAAGGCCTCCAGGCTCGGCCGCGTCCGCCGCCGGGCGGGCTGCGGGAACAGATCCCGCGTCAGCCCCCAGCCGGCATAGAAGGGCATCCCCAGCACGGTCACCGGCCTGCCCCGGATCAGCGCCTCGAACCCCAGGGTCGAGGTGATCGTCCAGACCTCGTCGCAGGCCTCGATCAGCGCCGCCGGGTCCGCCCCCCGCACCACGATGTCGGCATGGACCAGCGCGCGCTTCTCCTCGACGCGCCCGATCCTCAGCCCCGCCTCCACGTCCGGGTGGGGCTTCCAGACGATCACCGCCTGCGGGTTCTCGGCCCGCACCCGTGCCAGCAGCGCCAGGTTGGTCTTCTCCGCCCCCGCCCCAAGCCGGATCGAGGCGTCGTCCTCGACCTGCCCCGGCACCAGGATGCGCCGTCCTTTCGGCAGCTCCGGCAGCGCGTCGGCCGAAAGGTTGTACTTGCTCAGCCCCCCCCGCACGATCCGCCGGATCAGCCGCTCCGCCCGAGCCTCGCCACCGGGCGGGCAGGGGGCGGCGATCAGGCGCTCCAGGTCGGAAGTCGCCGAGGGGTCGTAATAGATGCCGGACCCGTCCGAGACCAGCGACATGGGCGGGATCAACTCGGCCCCCAGTCCGCGCGACCGCAGGAACCCGTCCTCGACCCGCCGGACGGCCACCCCTTCAGCCACATCCTGCAAAGCCTCGCCGTCCTGCCCCGCCCAGACAATCAGGGCGCGCCCGCTAGCCCGCGCCCGGCCTGCCGCGCGGACGGGATCGGTCACGAAGCGAACCCGCTTCTCCCGCCCGAAGGCCTTCTGCAGATGCGCCCGCTTCCAGAGCCGCATCCCCGCCGCGACATAGCCCTTGCGGTCCTCCCGCCAGGCCCTGACCCGCGCCTCCAGGTGGTCCAGCGCGTCCTCGAACGGACAGAGCCGGTCGCGGGCGGGGTCGTACCAGGTGGGGGCGAGGATCATCGCCCCGGCGAAAAGCTGCGCCCGCGTCAGCTTCCGCGCCCGCCGGGCGACGGGGTTTTCGTCCACCGTCAGCCCCCAGCCGGCATAGAAGGGCTGGCCGAAGACGCGCGGCCGGTGCCCCGCAAGGATCGCCTCGAACCCCATCTGCGACGAAACCGTATAGACCGCGATTGCCCCCTCCAGCAGTCGCCAGGGCGAAACCGGGTCGGTCAGGAACGACACAACCCCGTGCGCGTGCCCCTCGTTGTAATGGCCCGGCCGCCGGCCCAGCGCGGTTTCGGGATGCGCGCGGATGATGATGCGCGCGCCGGGATGTTCCTCCTGCGCGAAGACGAGCATTTCCCGGAACGTCGCTTCGGTGGCGCCCCCTTGGGTGACCGAGGCGTCGCCCCGCGTCTGGTCGATGACCAGCACATAGCCGGGCTCGGGCGCGGCCAGATCGGGGTCCCAGAGGTTGTACTTGGAAAGCTCCGCCGCCCTGAGCCGCCCGATGCCTTCCCGCGCGCGGTCCAGCACGGAACTGTCGTCCAGCGGATAGGTGGCCAGCAGGTGTTCCAGGTCCGACGGCGCCGAACCGTCGAAATGCACGCCCCGCCCGTCCAGCATCAGCCCGATCGGCGGCCCGCCGCCCGCCCGCGCCGGGCGCACCGACCGCAGGAAGGTGTCCTCCACACGCAGCACCGGCGATCCCGTCGCGGCCGACACCGCCTCGCCGCGCGGGCTCGTCGGGCTCTTGCCCCAGACACCCACGCTATCCCCCGGGCCGGGCTTGCCCAGGCGGATGTCGTAGCCCGCAAGCGTCAGGATGCGGCGGATGCGCGGCTGGGTCAGGAAGCCGCCGCTGAAGACGTAAAGCCGGCGTGGCCCCGCAGGGGCGGCACCCGCCTCTGGCCCGGCGCCCTCCATCAGTTCCCGACGGCGGTCGACACCGTATTGGCGCTGTTCAGCGTGCCGGTCAGGGCGAAAAGCGTCTTCTGCCACGAAACATACGGCGCCTCGGTCACATAGACCGTATCGCCATCGCGGATGGCGAAGTCGCGGGCGTTGAACATGCCGTCCGGCTCGGTCAGGTCAAGCACGTAGACCATCCGCTGATCGCCGACCAGATCGGCGCGCCCCAGCACGGTGTTGGCGATTTCGGCCGGTTCGTTGCGGATCACGAACACGCCCTTCGGATCGGCAATGTTGGTGGAAAGCCCGCCTACCTGGGCGATCGCCTCAAGCGCCGAAAGGGTCTCGGTGCGGAACTGCACACGGCTCTGCGCCCCCGTCGCGCCAAGCGCGGTGAAGGCGCGGGTGTCCTCCTCGACCAGGATCGTGTCGCCGGGCCGCAGCGCGATATCCATCGCCGGGTTCGAGTACAGGTCCTTCAGCCGTACCTTGCCGGACTGGTTCCCGCGGGTGACCGTGACCGTCGCCACCTCCGGCGGGATCACCACGCCGCCGGCCTTGGCCAGCATCGACGACAAGGTCCGCGTCGGCCGCTCGATCGGATAGACGCCCTGCCCGCCGACACCGCCCATCACCGAGACCGTCGCGCCGTCGCCGGCGACGCGGGCCACCTGGACCTGCGGGTCCGGGGTCTGGCCCTTCAGCTTGTTGGTGATGATCTGCCTGAGCCCCTCGGGCGTGTTCCCCGCCGCCTTGAGCCGCCCGGCATAGGGCACGAAGATGAAGCCGCTGCCATCCACCTGCACGTCGCGCAGCACGGTCGCCTTGGTCCCGGTCGAGGCCAGCAGCCCCTCGTCGACATTCTCCCAGATCGACAGGCCCAGCACGTCACCGGGGCGGATATCGTCGGACCCGACGATCCCGGCGCCGCGGAACGACTTGGAAAAGCCCAGCCCGGGGACCACCGCCGTGGCGCGCGTGACCTGCGCGTTCACCGCGACGATATAGCTTTCGCCCTGTTTCTGGACCGACCCGGAGAAGATTTCTCCGCGGTTCGGGCCCGACCTAGGAAGGCCGCACGCCGCCAGCACCGCAAGCACGGCGAAAACGGCCAGCCGTCCGGCCCGCCGGTTCATCAGGATTGGCACTGCTCGGCTCCTCTTGCGGGAACTGCCTCAAGTTTTCCCGGTAACGTACAGAAAAGCGACCGGAAAAACCACCGCGCTCATTGATGCGCGACGAGGTGTTGCCGCACTGCCGCTTTGCGTTCGAGCAATGTCTCGTACCGGTCGGCATCGGCAAGCATCAGGCCGACGACCCGCCGAAGCAGCTGCGCGCGACCTCGCGACGAATAGTACCCGCCCGGAATCTGCGAGGTTTCCAGCAGAAAGCGCCGGTAATCCCGGTAGGCCGCCGCGTCGGGGGGGCGGGGGGAGGCGAAGAACTCCGCTAGCCCCTGGTCCGAGACGAATTCCGGCTTGGCGTAGACCGCGCCGCCGAACGCCTTGAGCGGAAGGCCGCGCCAGAGCGCCTGTTGCCCGGCGGTGGAATTCACCGTGACGGCGCCGGCCGCCGGGTCGAGAAGCGGCGCAAGCTTGCCGCCGCGCAGGAAGTGCACGCGGTCCGCGATACCCAGCCGCCGCGCCGTATCGCGTATCCCGCGCGCCACCGGGGCGCGGCCGTCATCGAGCGGATGCGCCTTGAAGACCAGGTGATGACCCGCCGGCGCGCCTTCGGCGAAGCCTTCCAGGCACAGATCGACGAACTCGGTCATCGAGGCGAAGGGCGAATGGAACCGGAAGCTCGCATCGTGTTCAAGCTGCAAAAGCACGATGTGATAGGCAAACCCCCCGCCGGTGACGCGCCGTGTCGCGGCCATCCGTTCGACGGCGTGAAAGGGCATCAGCAGAAGCCGCCGCAGGTGCAGGCGGAACTCCTCGGCGACGGCGATGCCGCGATGCGGGCTGAAGTTCGGATAGGCGCGGTTCAGGGCGAGAACGAAGAAGTGGTAAAGCGCGCCATAGAAGACATGCTGGCGCAGGTCGCCCCAATGCGCCGGTGCGTCGGGCTGCGGCAGGTCCGGCCGGGCCAGTGCCCGCCGCATCGTCGCGATGTCGATCCGCATCAGCGCCGAATTGCCGTTCGACGCCCCGCGTTCATAGGTCACCCAGTAGGGGCGCAGATATCCCTCCTCGAAGACGTGAAGCCTGATCCCCCTGGCGCGCGCCATCTTCGCCGCCTCCGCGTGAACCGGCCGGGTATCGCCGTAAAGGACGATATCGGTGATCCTTTCCTCGGCGACCCTCCGGGCAAGGTGTGCTGCCCAGTCCGGCAGCGGGCCGCGATACGCCTCGTATCCTGGCCGCCGCCCCCAGAACACCTCGTCGGCGCGGTTGAAGCCGATGCGCAGCACCTCGGCCCCCGCTGCGCGAAGCCGGTCGGCCGCTTGGGCGAAGAACGGCCCGTGCGGTCCCTGCAGCATCAGAAACCGGCGGCGGCCGGGCGGGGGGTGCGATACGCCGTCCATGTGCTTCATGTCCGCACGAGACTACCGCGTGCGCCGCCCGCGTCACCCGGCAATCCAGTTTCCGCGACGGATCGGGCAGCACTATGGCAGGGCCGCGACACTTGCGGCCTGCCGGGCACCGGCATAAGTCGGGAGCGTGGAGGAAACGTGATGTTCACCGGCATCGTCACCGATATCGGCACCGTCCTGTCGGTCCGGCAGGAGGGCGACCTGCGCGTCCGGATCGCCACCGCCTATCCGGCCGGCACGCTGGCGATCGGCGCCTCGGTGTCCTGTTCGGGCATCTGCCTCACGGTCGTGGCACGGGGCGAGACTCCGCGCGACTGGTTCGACGTGCAGCTGAGCGCCGAGACGGTGTCGAAGACCAGCCTCGCCCTGCGTCCCTGGGCCGAAGGCACGCGGATCAACCTGGAACGCGCACTGAAGGTCGGGGACGAACTCGGCGGGCACATCGTCTCGGGCCATGTCGACGGGGTGGCCGAGGTGACCGCGATGCGGCCCGAAGGCGACAGCACCCGCTTCACCTTCCGCGCCCCCGAGGGGCTCGCGAGGTTCATCGCGCCGAAGGGGTCCGTAGCGCTCGACGGCACCTCGCTGACCGTGAACGAAGTGGCCGGCGCGACCTTCGGCGTCAACATCATCCCCCATACCCGGGCGGTGACCACCTGGGGCGCCACCAGGGTGGGCGATCCGGTGAACATCGAAATCGACACCCTTGCCCGCTACGTGGCGCGGCTGAACGACTGGGCGGCCGGTTGAGCGGCATCGGGCACAATGGCGGCCCGACGCTTGAGCCCGGCGCCGCGTGGCGGCGGCATTGCTGGGGCCGGGCGCGGGCCCGGCTCTTCCCGACGCTTCCGGTCGAGGTGGTGCGGCTCAGGGTCCGGCGGGCCGCCGAGCTCGGGCTCGACTACCGCACCTATTCCGGGGTGCGCGCGGCGACCGGGCACGACCTCGTGGCCTTCCTGTTCTCGACCAACGCGTTGGGCCTGATCGCCCCCGGCGACCGCCTCAGGGACGCCGTCGCGGCAAAGCTCACGTCGCTGGCGGAGGTGCCGACCCTGATCGCGGCGCACCCTCCGCTCGATCCCGAAGCCGCGCGGGCGGTCGTCGCCGCCGACGCCGCGCCTCCCGCCGCAGCGATCCGCGCCCCCGGGCTCGCCCAACGCTGGCGCGCGACCCGCGCGGCGCTTCTGGGGCTTGCGGCCAGGGTCGGAGCACCGGCCGACCGGGTGCTGGTCATCGGCGTCAACGCGCTTGAACGCGACTGGTCCGAGGCGGCGCGGATGGCCGGTTTCCTGCGCGCCGACCACTATTTCGGCGCGGGCTAACCGTGCGACCAGAACATCAGCCGCAGCGCATCGTCGCGCGCGGCATCGCGGCCGCGCCCTTTTCTCCGCTCCAGCTCACGGCGCAGCGCTCTTGCACGCCACGTGGTCAGGATAAGTCCGATCAGCATCCCAGTCTCCGGGGTTTCAATTTCATGTTTAAGGATATAGTCGAATCCGGCTATGAAACGAAGGCAGGAATCCTTTCGACCCTTTAGGCAGGCTATATGATCGTCTCCCCCGACTGGCGCCACTTCCCGGCACTTTCCGCGCTCCGCGCCTTCGAGGCGACGGCCCGCCTCGGCGGCTTCAGCGCGGCGGCGCGGCATCTCAACGTCACCCCGGCCGCCATCGCCCAGCAGGTGCGCGCGCTCGAGGAACATACCGGCCGCGCGCTCGCCCGACGCGAAGGCCGCGCCCTGGCGCTCACCCCGGAAGGCGAGGCCCTGTCGCGCATTCTGACCGAGGGCTTCCGCCAGATCGAAACCGGCCTTGCCGAAACCCGCGGCCCGCGCGAAGGCGCCCCCCTCCGGGTGACCATGACGCCCGGCTTCGCCCGCTACTGGCTGATGCCACGCCTCGGCCGGTTCTGGGCGGCGCATCCCGAGGTGCCGCTGGTCGTCCATACGGAACTGGCGGTCGTCGATCTCGCCAGGCAGGGGCTCGACCTCGGCATCCGCTTCGGCGCGGGCCACTGGCCGGGGGTCGAGGCCGAATTCCTCACCCCCGCCGCCGAACTGATCGTCGGCGCGCCATCGCTGCTCGGTGGGCGGACGTGCCTCGGCCGCGAGGACCTGCACGCACTGCCCTGGGCCCTGGTCGACGACGACGAGGCCGAGTTCGACGCGCTCCGCGCCCAGGGACTTGACCCCGCCCGACTTCGCATCAACTTCTTCCCCTCCGGCGATCTCTGCATCGCCGCCGCCCAGCAGGGCTATGGCCTGACAGTCCTGACCGACAAGCTGGCCCAGGCTGAAATCGCCGCCGGCCGGCTGGTCGCGGTCGGCGCGCGCGACATCGAGGGGCTGGCCTACTATATCGTCTCGCGCCGGATCGAGCGGCGGCCGGAGGAGGCGAAGTTCATCCGCTGGCTGAAGCGCGAGGCCGGGACGGCGCGGTCCGGCCCGGCCGCGGATACATAGCGCGGGGCGGGATTTCGCGATATAGCCTTCCTTCGTCCCCTTGGGAGGGTCCATTGACCCTCCCACGTCACGCCGGTCTCCCAAGCCCCCCCGGTCGCCCCGCGACCGGGGATCGCCCGACCGCCCGATGGGCGGGCGATACCGCCCGCGGTCAGGCGATCCCCTCTGTCATCGCTGGCGGAGGCGGTCGGGTGGAACCGCTTCCCCATGAGCGGGGGTGAACGTCCACTGGACGTTCCCCTCTTCCCGCTCACCCTGACCGCAGGGCTTCGCCGGTTCCCTGAATACCCATCCCGCTCCGCCCGCAGCGCACAGCCCCGCTCCGCCCGCCCCGCACAGACCCGCTTCGCCCGCCCCGCACAGACCCGCTTCGCCCGCCCCGCTGCGCCCCGCCCACTGGCAATCGCCCGGCCCTTGGTCTATGTCGCAGGCCGCGCGGACAAGCGGACCGGACATGACCGAACACGGCCCCTCGATCTATCACGATGCGATCTCCTCCATCGAAGAGATCATCGATGACGCCTGCAACGGGCGCATGTTCATCCTTGTCGACCACGAAGACCGCGAGAACGAGGGCGACCTCGTCATCCCGGCGCAGATGTGCACGCCCACCGCGATCAACTTCATGGCGATGCACGGGCGGGGGCTGATCTGCCTGTCGCTTACCGGCGAACGGATCGACGCGCTTGGCCTGCACCTCATGTCGCAGAACAATGCCTCGCGCCATTCCACCGCCTTCACCGTCTCGATCGAGGCGCGCGAAGGCGTCTCGACCGGCATTTCGGCGGCCGACCGGGCGCGCACCGTCTCGGTCGCCATCGACCCCTCGAAGGGCCCGCCCGACATCGCCACGCCGGGCCACATCTTCCCGCTGCGCGCCCGGGAAGGCGGGGTTCTTGTCCGCGCCGGCCACACCGAGGCGGCGGTCGATATCAGCCGGCTGGCGGGCCTCAACCCCTCGGGCGTGATCTGCGAGATCATGAACGAAGACGGCACGATGGCGCGTCTGCCCGACCTGGTGGCCTTCGCGCAGCGTCACAACCTGAAGATCGGCACGATCAGCGACCTCATCGCCTACCGCCGCCGCCACGACAACCTGGTGAAGGCAACCGAAGAGCGCACCGTCACCTCGGAATTCGGCGGCGACTGGCTGATGCGCATCTTCAGCGACGAAACGATGGAGGCCGAGCATATCGCCTTGATCAAGGGCGACATCTCGGGCCCCGGCCCGGTGCTCGTGCGGATGCACGCGCTCGACCCGCTCCTTGATCTCGCCGGGCTCGGGCCGAAGGGCCGGGCGGGCGAATTCGGCGCCGCCATGCGGGCCATCGCGGACGAAGGGCGCGGGGTCCTTGTCCTGCTCCGCGACGTGCACATGAAGATCGTGGGCGACCACGAAGTCAGCCCGCAGACACTGCGCCGTTACGGCCTCGGCGCGCAGATCCTCTCGGCGCTCGGCATCCACGAGATGGTCCTGCTGACCAACTCGCCGAAGCCCCGGGTGATCGGGCTCGAAGCCTACGGGCTTTCCATCGTCGGCACGCGCGGCATCGGGGCAGAGGGCTGAGGGACATGGCAACGGCGGAACGACACCACACCCTCGACCTGCCGCGCTTCGACAAGCCGGTGAAGCTGCTGATCGTTGTGGCGCCCTACTACCGGGACATCGCCGACGAACTGGTCGCGGGAGCCAATGCGAAGATCGGGGCCGCAGGGGCCGCGTGGGAACTGGCCGAGGTTCCCGGTGCCCTGGAAATCCCGGCCGCCATCGGGCTGGCCTTCCGCATGGCCGATTTCGACGGGTTCGTGGCGCTCGGCTGCGTGATGCGGGGCGAAACGACGCACTACGACACCGTCTGCAACGACAGCTCGCGCGGGCTGATGCAGCTGGGGCTGGCCGGGGCCTGCATCGGCAACGGCATCCTGACGGTGGAAACCCGCGAACAGGCCGTGGTCCGCGCGGATCACACCGGCCAGGACAAGGGCGGCGGCGCGGCGCTGGCGGCGCTGCACCTGATCGCCCTGTCGCGGAAATGGGCGCGGGCGGCGAAGGGCATCGGGTTCTTCCCCAAGGACACTATCCGCATCGCCGGCGGCGACGGCGGCGGCTCGCCCACCGCATGACCGGGCTTTCCGGAAACGAGAAGCGGCGCCGGAAATCGGCCGCGCGGCTCTACGCGGTGCAGGCGCTCTTCCAGATGGAAGCCTCGGGCCAGCCCGCCGACGCGGTGCGGCGCGAGTTCGAAACGCACCGCTTCGGCGCCGTCTACGAAGACATGGAAATGGCCGAAGGCGACCCCGGCCATTTCGGCGCGCTTCTCGAAGAGGCGGTGATCGGGCAGGCGATCATCGACCAGATGACCGACCGGGCGCTGGTGGCGAAATGGCCAATCGGCCGCATCGACCCGGTGCTGCGCGCGCTCTTCCGCGCCGCGGGCGCCGAGATGCTCCTCAAGGAAACGCCCCCACGCGTGGTCATCACCGAATTCGTGGACGTGGCGAAAGCCTTCTTCCCAGAAGGAAAGGAATCGTCCTTCGTCAACGCCGTCCTCGACCACATGGCGCGCGAAGCCGACCCGGCAGCATTCGCCTGAGCCGCGCGCGCCCCGGGGCATCAGCCCAGCTTCCGCAAGAGCTCCGCCAGACGCGTGCGTTCGCTGCCCGACAGCGGCGCGAGCGTCTCTTCGGTGATGGCGCGGGCGGCCTGCGCAAGGCCCTCGAAGGCGCCCTGGCCCTCGGCCGTCGGCGCCAGCACGATCCTCCGCCGATCCCCGTTGTCGGCGACGTTGCCGACCAGCCCCTTCTGCCGCAGCCGGTCCACCACGCCCTTGATCGTCGCCGCATCCATCGCCGTGGCGCGGCCAAGCGCGTTCTGCGATGTCGGGCCCAGTTCGCAGAGCTTCGCAAGGGCGGCGAACTGCGTGGGGGTGAGGCTGGGGATACGCGCGGCGAAAATCGCGATATGGCGCTGCGTCGCCTTGCGCAGCAGGAACCCGACCTGCCGGTCCAGGGAATAGGCGGGGAGAGGTGTCGTCGTCTGGCTCATGGCGCCCTCATCATTCGCCCGAACTGCGGTTGCCGCAAGCGCCGATTTCGCCGTTGACAGCCTGCGGAGCGGCGCGCAAAACTATTTGCACGCAAACAATCCGCCCAATCGCCGGGAAGCTCGAATGGCCGAAGTGGTAAGGCCGCAGAATCTGGCAGAAGCCGTGGCCGTCGCGGCCGGGGGCGGCGTGACGCTCGCAGCCGGCTGTACCGACCTCTTCCCGGCAACCCAGTCGCGGGCGCTTGCCGGGCCGGTCCTGGACCTTTCCGGAATCCGAGAACTCCGGGGCATTTCGTCCAGTTCCGAAGGCTGGCGGATCGGCGCGATGACAACCTGGACCGAGGTCGTGCGCGCGCCCCTTCCGCCCGCCTTCGAGGCCCTCCGCACCGCCGCGCGCGATGTGGGCTCGATCCAGATCCAGAACGCCGGGACCGTCGGCGGCAATCTCTGCAACGCCTCGCCGGCCGCCGACGGGGTTCCCTGCCTGCTGGCGCTGGATGCCCGGGTCGAGCTTCATTCGGCCGCCGGGTCACGGGTGATCGGGCTGAACGAATTCCTTAAGGGCCCACGCCGGACCGACCTGCGAAAGGGCGAAATCCTGACTGCGGTCCTGATCCCGGCAGATGCCGCGAAGGGCGCATCGGCCTTCGAAAAACTCGGCGCGCGGCGCTACCTTGTCATCTCCATCGTCATGGCGGCGGCCCGGATCGAGGCCCGGATGGAAGCTCGGGGCGGGGTGGTCGCGGATGCCGCGATCGCCGTCGGGTCCTGTTCGCCGGTGGCGCTTCGGCTTGCCGCGCAAGAGACCGCGCTGATCGGGGCACCGCTTTCCCGGGCGGCGGAGCGGGTGACCGTGGCGCTGGTCGGCCCCGCGCTTTCGCCCATCGACGACATCCGCTCGGATGCCGCCTACCGGCGGCACGCGGCGACCGAAATCGTCCGGCGCGCGGTCGGACGGGCAGCCTTGGCGGCGGGGCAGGGGGCATGAACCTTCCCCCCGCGCTTCTCTCCTTCACCCTGAACGGCCGCCCTGCCGCCTCCGGCGCCGACCCGCTGCGGCGCCTGTCGGACGTCTTGCGCGAAGACCTCGGGTATTTCGGCACCAAGGTCGGCTGCGACGCGGGCGACTGCGGGGCCTGCACCGTGCTGCTGGACGGCGAGGCGGTCTGCGCCTGCCTGACCCCGCTCTGGCGCGTCGGCGAACGGGCGGTCGAAACGGTCGAGGGGCAGGTCCATCCCGGCCTGCGCGAAACCTTCCTCCGCCACGGCGCGGCGCAATGCGGCATCTGCACGCCGGGGATGCTGATGGCGGCCACCGCATGCCTGTCGCGCACTCCCGCGCCGACCCGCGCCGGGGCGGAAGAGGCCATCGCCGGCGTTCTCTGCCGCTGCACGGGCTATCAGAAAATTCTGGACGCGATCTGCGACACAGCCCCAGCGCCGGTGCCCTCACCCTCGCACCCGGCGGGGTCATCGGTCGGCAAAGGCATCGCCCGCCTCGACGGACGCGCCAAGGTGGACGGAACCGACAGCTTCGGCGCCGACCACACCCTCCCCGGAATGCTCGCCGTCCGCGCCATCCGCTCCCCCCACCCCGCGGCGCGCTTCCGCCTCGGCGACCTCGACCTCTGGGCGACAGCGCGGCGGGTCCGGGTCTTCACCGCGGCCGACCTCGACGGCGACAACCGCTTCTCCGTCATCCCCGCCTTCGCCGACCAGCCCGCGCTGGCCGAAGGCGAAACGCGCTTTCGCGGCGAGGCCGTCGCGGTAGTCGCGGGCGAACCCGACCGGATGGCCGACCTCGACCTGGCGGACTTCCCCGTCACCTGGGACCCGCTCGATCCCGTCACCGACCCGGCGCTGGCGGAAGGCGCCCGCCCAGTCTATCCCCCCCGCCCCGACAACATCCTGACCCGTGGCCGCGTCGCCCGGGGCGATCCCGACGCCGCACTCGCCCGCTCCGCCGCCGTCGCCGAAGCGGTGATCGACACCGCCTTTGTCGAGCACGCCTATATCGAACCCGAAGCCGGCATCGCCTGGCTGGAGGGTGAAACGCTCGTCATCCGCGCCTGCACCCAGGCCCCCGCGATGGACCGCGACGACACCGCGAAACTCCTCGGCCTGCCGAAGGACAAGGTGCGGATCATCCCCTCGGCGGTGGGCGGCGGCTTCGGCTCGAAGCTCGACATTTCGCTGCAACCGCTGATCGGGCTCGTCGCGCTCAGGACCGGGCGGCCGGCGCGGATGATCTATTCGCGGGCCGAATCGATGCAGTCCACCACCAAGCGCCACCCGGCGCGGATCACCGCCCGGGTGGGCGCGGACGCGCAGGGCCGGATCACCGGCATGACCTTCGATGCGACCTTCGACACCGGCCCCTATTCCAGCTGGGGCCCGACCGTGGCGAACCGCGTGCCGGTCCACGCCTCGGGCCCCTACCTCACCCCCCACTACCGCGCGCTGACCCGCGCCGTGCACACAAACAACCCCGTCGCCGGTGCCTTCCGCGGCTTCGGGGTGCCGCAGGCGGCGGTGGCGCAGGAAGTGGCCTATGACGACCTGGCGCTGGCGCTCGGCATCGACCGGCTGGAATTCCGGCGGCGGAACGCGCTGAGGGACGGCGAGCCCACCGCCACCGGGCAGATGCTGCAAGGCGTCGGGATCGGCGCCTGCCTCGACGCGCTCGCCCCCCGCTGGAGCGCGGCACTGGCCGGGGCCGAGGCGTTCAATGCCGGGTCGCAAGGCATGAAGCGCGGCGCGGGCGTCGCCGCCTGCTGGTACGGCTGCGGCAATACCGGCCTGCCCAACCCCTCGACCGTCCGCGCCGGGATCACCCGCGACGGCCGTGTCGTCCTGCATCAGGGCGCGACCGACATCGGCCAAGGCTCGAACACCGTGGTCACGCAGATTTTCGCCGACGCGCTGGGCATACCGGTGGGCGAGGTGCACCTGATCGGCCCGGACACCGCCCTGACCCCCGACTGCGGCAAGACCTCGGCCTCGCGCCAGACCGTAGTGACAGGCAAGGCCGCGCTCCGCGCGGGCGCGGCGCTCCGGCGCGAGGCGCTGCGGCTGACCAACAAGGGCGAAGGCGCGGCGATCGCGCTTTCGGCGGGGATGCTGCGCGTCACCGACGCGGCCGGGCCCTCCGAAGTCGCGCTCGCCAGCCTGCCGGAAGGCCCCTTCGGCTATGCCCTGATGGCCGAGGAAACCTACGACCCGCCGACCCGGCCCTTGGACGCGGACGGGCAGGGCGCGCCTTACGCCGTCTACGGCTGGGGCGCGCAACTGGCCGAGGTCGAGGTTGGCATGGCCCTCGGCACCGTCCGCGTCCTCCGCATGACCGCCGCCCACGACGTCGGCCGCGCCATCAACCCCGTCCTCGCCGAAGGTCAGATCCACGGCGGCATCGCGCAGGGCCTCGGTATGGCGCTGATGGAGGACTATGTGCCGGGTCGCAGCGAGAACCTGCACGACTACCTGATCCCCACCTCGGGCGACATGCCCGCCATCGCCTCGATCCTGATCGAGGTCCCCGACCCGGAAGGCCCGATGGGCGCCAAGGGCCTGGGCGAACACGTCCTGATCCCCACCGCCCCCGCCATCCTCAACGCCATCCGCCACGCCAGCGGCGCCCGCCTCACCCGCCTGCCCGCCCTGCCGCACCGGGTCCTGGCGGCGATCCGCGAGGCAGGGCGATGAACCGGCCGCTTGCCGCAGAGCGATCTGCGTTCTTCCCGCTCCGCCCTCACCGCCCCCTTGCCCGAAACAGCCGCGCGAGCCACCCGGGCGGCGCCCGACCGCCCGCCCGATTGCTTTCGGGCGCGGGCGCCACCGCACCGGCGGTCTGCGGGAACACCGGCAGGGTTGGAGGCACCATAAAGCGCGGACCAACGCCGTTGGCG
>JBJXFU010000125.1:0-3556 GCA_046155885.1 Paracoccaceae bacterium | reverse complement strand
CCTTAATTTATAAGGCTATTGATGGGGTCAAAGGGCCGTCGGCCCTTTGAAGCCCATATACTCGCCTATAGGTTAAGGTCCAGGGGCTTGGCCCGTCACGCGCAAGCGTGCTTCGCACGACGCGGGTCTGGGCGGAGCCCAGCCTTCAATGGAGACTCAACATGAGCATACCCAACGCCGAACAGGTCTGGAATCTCGTCGACAACCACCGCGAGGATTTCACCGCCCTGGCCGACCGCGTCTGGGAAATGCCCGAGCTCGGCTACCAGGAACACCGCTCGGCCGCCGAACACATCGCCATGCTGGAACAACAGGGCTTCCGCGTCACCACCGGGGTGGCCGGCATCCCGACCGCCATCATCGGCGAAGCCGGCGACGAAGGCCCGGTGATCGCCATCCTCGGCGAGTTCGACGCACTGCCCGGCCTGTCGCAAGAAGCCGGCATCGCCACCAAGCAGCCCCGCCCGGGCGAGACCGCCGGCCACGCCTGCGGCCACAACCTGCTGGGTTCCGCCGCCATGCTCGCCGCCACCGCCGTGAAGGACTGGCTGGCAGGGCAGGGGATCAAGGGCCGCGTACGCTATTACGGCTGCCCCGCCGAGGAGAGCGGCGCCGGCAAACTGTTCATGGTCCGCGAAGGCGCCTTCAAGGATGTCGACATCGCCCTGTCCTGGCACCCCGCGCCGTTCTGCGCCGTCAACCCGGCGATCTCGTTGGCCTTGGTGTCCTACGACTTCACCTTCACCGGCCGGGCCAGCCATGCCGCCGCCTCGCCCCATCTCGGCCGCAGTGCGCTGGATGCCGTCGAACTGATGAATGTCGGCGTCAACTACATGCGCGAGCACATGCCCAGTGATGCCCGCATCCATTACGCCACCATCGACGCGGGCGGGATCGCGCCGAACGTCGTCCAGTCCAAAGCCGTGGTCCGCTACATCGTGCGCGCCCGCGAGCTGCCGGAACTCACCGGCCTGGTCACGCGCGTCAAGAAAATCGCCGACGGTGCCGCCCTGATGACCGAGACCAGCGTCGAGTCCCACGCCATCAGCGGCATGTCGAACCTGCTCGGCAACACGCCCCTGGAACAGGCGATGTTCGACAACCTCCAGCATCTCGGGCCGCCGGAATGGGACGACGCCGACCGCAAGCTGGCCGCCGAAATCCGCGCCACCCTGCGCCCGGACGACATCGCCGGCGCCCATCTGCGCTTCGGCCTGGCGCCGGACATGGACACGCTCCTGTGCGACCGCATCGTTCCGCTGGGCAGCAACGGCGGCGGCCGCGGCATCGGCTCCACCGATGTCGGCGACGTCTCCTGGGTGGTCCCCACCGCCCAGATCCGCGGCGCCACCTATGCCATCGGCACTCCCGGCCATTCCTGGCAGCTCACCGCCCAGGGCAAGAGCGGCATCGCCCACAAGGGTATGGTCCACGCCGCCAAGGTGATGGCCGCCACCGCGGTGGACGCCCTGCGCGACCCCGCCCTGCTGGCCCGCGCCAAGGCGGATCACGCCGCCCGCACCGCCGGCAACCCCTATGTCTGCCCGCTGCCGGACGATGTGGCGCCGGCCTTGAACATGGCATTGGGGTCCTGAGGCCGCCCTTCCGGCCCGGCAAAGGTGACCATCGCGTGATCTCGGGCTCTATTCGACCCCGGCCGCATGGGTAAGGCTTCGCGCCCGGCGCCGTCTTGGCTAAGCTGGCGCGAGTTGGAGGAAGGCTGCATGGCGGCGGAGCCGAACGGGGTCATCATGCGAACATACGTGCAGCCGGCCGGGCCGATGTTCCGGCCGGGCATCTGAGCCCATGGGCCTGACCCTCTCCGTCCTGCGCTGCCCGGACGCCGTGCCGCCCGAAACGCGCCAGGTCTCCGGCGGCGAGTTCAGCATCGGCCGCGGCACTGACAACAGCTGGACGCTGCCCGACCCGGACCGCACCCTGTCGCGCCGGCATTGCGTGCTGGCCTTCCGCTCCGGCGGCTGGCAGCTCGCCGATGTCAGCGCCAACGGCACCTACCTGAACCGCGAGGCCGAACCACTGGGCGAGGCCGGACCGCGCGACCTGCGCGATGGCGACCGCCTGCGCCTCGGCGCCTATGAAATCGAGATCCGCATCAGCCAGGAGGCCGCCTGGCAGGGCGGCGGCCAGGCGGGCGGACGCGCGAGCGACCCGTTCGGCGACGATCCCTTCGCCGCCGCGCGCCCGGCCCCGCAAGGCTTCGAGCGGGATCCGCTCTTGTCCGATCGCGGCGCCTTCGGTACGCCCAGCGTGACCCTTCCGGCCGACTATGATCCGCTCGCCCCGGAGCAAGGCGGCTCAGGCTTTCGCGGCCCGACCCAGCCGGACAATGCCCCGGCGCTCGAACAGGCTTTCCGTGTGCCGGTGCCGCCGAGCAAGCTGGATTTCGACGACTGGGACCTGGACCTTAGCAAGCCCGCGCCGCCGCCATCGGCACCGCCCCCGCCAAGCGCAAGAGCGACATCGGTGGATGACTGGGACATCGACCTGTCGCCAGCAGCCGTCGCACCGCCCCCACCACCCCCGCCCCCCCCGCAGGTGCCAGTACGAACGGAGGCAAGGCCCGCCTCCCCACCACCTGCCTCACCAATGGTCGAAGCGGCCCCGCCGCCCGTGACCGATACGGCCGCGCACGAGGACCCCTTCGCCGAGCCCGAACGCGACGGCACCTCGCCCGTGCCGGTGCTGCCGGCCATCCCCACGCATGGAACCATTCCCCCGCGCGCCAGGGCCGCGGCCCCGCCGCCGCCATCGCCCGAAACGCGCCCTTCCCAGCCATCGACCTCCTCGCAACCACCCGCCACCGGCGACCTGCTGGCCGCCTTCCTGCGCGGCGCCGGGATGGAGGATGCCCGTCCGGCCGATGCCGAGGCGACCATGGAAAAGCTCGGCGCCGCCTTCCGCGCCCTGGTCACCGGGCTGCGCCAGACCCTGATCGCGCGCGCCGCCATCAAGGGCGAGTTCCGCATCGAACAGACCATGATCCGCGCCCGCGGCAACAACCCACTGAAGTTCTCCGCCGGCGACGACGATGCGCTGGCCGCCCTGCTCGGCGCCGGCCGCCGCACCGAGATGACCCCGGCCGCGGCGGTGGGCGAGGCGTTGGACGATATCCGCCTGCACGAACTGGCCGCGATGGCGGCGATGCAGACCGCGGTGCGATCCCTGATCGAACGCTTCGACCCCGCCCCGCTGCGCATCGAGGGCGACCGCTCCGGCGGCATGCTCGGCGCCCAGAAGCGCGCCCGCGCCTTCGAGCTGTTCGAGAAATTGCACGGCGACATCACCGCGGCTTTGACCGATGATTTCGACAGCGTCTTCGGCAAGGCCTTTTCGCGCGCCTACGAACAGGCGCTGCGCGAAGTCAGCAACAAGCCGCGCTGATGCGGACCGGGACAGGATGGGTGACGTGATGGCGAACGCCAGATGACCAATGGGGGCTCGAACAGGCGCACATGACGTGGACCAACCGTGTCGTCTGGCAGGAAGGCATGTTCCTGCGTGCGCAACACTTCCAGCAACAGGATCGCTGGCTGGA
>JBJXFU010000122.1:0-14726 GCA_046155885.1 Paracoccaceae bacterium | reverse complement strand
GACGCGGTGAACGTCGCCGCCCGGATCGAACAGGCGGGTGCGCCGGGGCGGATCAACCTGTCCGAAAGCACCTTCCAGCACGTCAAGGCGTGGTTCGACTGCGAGGTCCGCGGTTCGGTCGAGGCGAAGAACAAGGGGGCGATCCCGATGCATTTCCTGAACCGGATAGCGCCCGCCTATGCCGCCGATCCGGCGGGTACGCAGCCGAACGACCTGATGCGGGCCGGACTCGGCGGTGCCGTTTCGTCCTGGTCGCTGGGCGCGGTGCCGGTGACAAGTCCGGCGTGACGCGGCGCGGAGGGCAGCCCTCTTGCAGCGGTCTGCAACCGACCTGAATCGCTGTTCACCCCCGCACCAGAGGGCGGCGCCCGACCGCAGGGGGGCGCAGCGACAGCTTCGGTCCGCGCTTTACGGGGCCTCCAACCCCGCCGGAGTTCCCGCAGACCGGCGTTGCGGTGGCGCCCGCCCCCGAACGCACTGGGGGGGCGGTCGGGCGCCGCCCGGGTGGCTCACGCGGCTGTTCCGGGCAAGGGGGGCGGCGGGGGCGGGGCGGGAAGACAGCACAATGCTCTCGATCCTCTCCTCGGCCCACCGTTCCCACATCGCTCCGCGCGCGGTGACGCCCTGCAGGGCGGCGGTGTGCCTCAGGCGACGAGCTTGTCCAATGCCTTCGCCACCGGCTTGAAGAAATCCCGGTCGGTCCAGTAGGCGTTGTGCGACAGCGGGTTCCACGAGGTGAAGATGGTCCCCGCGTCGATCTTGAAGTCCTTCAGCCCGCCTTCGTCGGCCAGCCTCTGGTAATCGCCGCCGAGCGGGATCAGGGGGTAGCCCAGCGGGTCTTCGCCGTCATAGAAATTCGACCACCAGGGCTTGATACTTTTCGCCCCCTGCGCCCCGGGATAGCGGATCGCCACCATCTTCTTCACCGAGAACATGAAGACCGGGATGTTGCAGCCGAAGGTGACGAAGCCGCCGAAGGTCAGGAGGTTCTGGAAATCCGTGGGCCGGGCCTTGGCCGGGTCGGCGCGGAACTTCACCGTGTCGTAGATGTAGTTCGACATCATGTAGCCGCCGAGCGAATGCGCCAGCACGACCAGCGGCGCGGCCCCCGCGCAGTCGGCATCAAGATCGGCGATGGCGTTGCGGATGCATTTGTGGACCCGCGCATAGGTCGAATCGGGGTCGGTCTTGTCGCCGGTCTGGGGGTTGTAGCTCGCCGCGTCCGAAAGCCGGTACATGACGAAGGACCGAAGCGCCCCGAAATGCGTAACCTTCTTCATTTCCTTGACGTATTTCTCCTGCGGCGCCTGCAGGAGGTCGGCCCAGTAGGCCTCGCGCCAGGCGACGTTGCCGTCGAAGCGTTCCGCCCCCATTTCGCCGCGCACCTTGTCGCGCAGGTCGGACGAGAAGCTGAGTTCGGCCGAGTTTCCGGAGGTTTTCTTGCGCTGTTCGCCCATGCCGTGAATGGCAAGGACGGCGAGGGTCTTGGCCATGTGAAATGCTCCTGCGTGAAAAGGTCTTCAGAGGCCCAGAATACCACCGAACCGAAGGTTTGTGCAGGCCCGCTCGCGCCCCCCTACTCGGCCGCCACCCTCCGCCGGGCCAGCAGCGGCGCGAGGTAGCGGCCAGTATGGCTGCCGGCGGTGCCCGCGATATCCTCCGGCGTGCCGGTGCCCACGATCCGCCCGCCGCCGTCGCCGCCCTCCGGTCCGATGTCGATCACCCAGTCGGCGGTCTTCACCACGTCGAGGTTGTGTTCGATCACCACGACCGTGTTGCCCTGATCCACCAGCGCATGGAGGACTTCCAGAAGCTTCCTGGTATCCTCGAAATGCAGCCCCGTGGTCGGCTCGTCGAGGATGTAGAGCGTCCGGCCCGTGGCGCGGCGGGATAGCTCCTTCGACAGCTTCACCCGCTGCGCCTCGCCCCCCGAAAGCGTCGTCGCCTGCTGGCCCACCTTGATGTAGCCCAGGCCCACCTCGACCAGCGCGTCCATCTTCTCGCGGATCGCCGGGACGGCGCGGAAAAACTCCTGCGCGTCTTCGACCGTCATGTCAAGAACGTCGGATATGCTCTTGCCCTTGAACTTTATTTCCAGCGTCTCGCGGTTGTACCGGCGGCCCTTGCAGGTTTCGCAGGTGACATAGACATCGGGCAGGAAGTGCATCTCGATCTTGATCACGCCGTCGCCCTGGCAGGCCTCACAGCGCCCGCCCTTGACGTTGAAGCTGAAGCGGCCGGGCTGATAGCCGCGGGCCTTGGCTTCGGGCAGCCCCGCGAACCAGTCGCGGATCGGGGTGAAGGCGCCGGTATAGGTGGCGGGGTTCGACCGGGGGGTGCGGCCGATGGGCCGCTGGTCGATGTCGATCACCTTGTCGAGGTGCTCGAACCCCCTGATCGTCTCGCAGGGCGCGGGCGTCTCGCGGGCGCCGTTCAGGCGGGTCGCGGCGTTCTTGTACAGCGTCTCGACCGTCAGCGTCGACTTGCCGCCGCCCGACACGCCGGTGACGCAGACGAACTTGCCCAGCGGGAAATCGACCGTCACCTCCTTCAGGTTGTTGCCGGTCGCCTTCACGATGCTCAGCTTCTTGCCGGTGCCGCTGCGGCGGAGCTTCGGCACCGCGATGGCGCGGGTCCCCGAAAGGTACTGCCCGGTGACCGACCCCGCATCGGCGGCGATCTCGGGCGGCGTGCCGTGGCTGACCACCCGCCCGCCATGCACCCCCGCGCCGGGGCCGATGTCGAAGACATAGTCGGCCGAGCGGATCGCCTCCTCGTCATGCTCGACCACCAGCACCGTGTTGCCCTGGTCGCGCAGGTTCTTCAGCGTTCCGATCAGCCGGTCGTTGTCGCGCTGGTGCAGCCCGATCGAGGGCTCGTCCAGCACATATAGCACCCCGGTCAGGCCGGACCCGATCTGGCTTGCCAGCCGGATGCGCTGGCTTTCCCCGCCGCTTAACGTGCCGGCTGAACGGGAAAGCGTAAGGTATTCCAATCCCACGTTATTCAGGAACCCCAGCCGCTCGCGGATTTCCTTCAGGATTGCGCGGGCGATTTCGTTGTTCTGGTTCGTCAGCGCGGCGGGCACGGTTTCCGCCCAGGCCAGCGCCTCGCGGATCGACTTCCGCACCACCTCGCCCACATGCACCCCCGCGATCTTCACCGCCAGCGCCTCGGGCTTCAGCCGGAAGCCCTGGCAGGTGCCGCAGGGCCGGTTGTTCTGATACCGCTCGAACTCCTCGCGCACCCAGGCGCTGTCGGTCTCGCGATAGCGCCGCTCCATGTTGGGGATGACGCCCTCGAAGACGCGGGCAACCTTGTAGACGCGGCCCCCCTCGTCGAAGGTGAACTCGATCTCGGTGTCGCCCGACCCGCGCAGGAACAGCTCCTGCACCGCCTCGGGCAGGTCCTTCCAGGGCTTCTTCGGGTCGAACCCGTAGTGGCGCGCCAGCGAATCGATGGTCTGGATGAAGTAGGGGGATTTCGACTTGTTCCACGGCGCCAGCGCCCCGTCCTTCAGCCGCAGCGTCACGTCCGGCACCACCAGCCGCTCGTCGAAGAACAGCTCCACCCCCAGCCCGTCGCAGGCCGGGCAGGCGCCGTAGGGGGCGTTGAAGCTGAACAGCCGCGGCTCGATTTCCGGGATGGTGAAGCCCGAAACCGGGCAGGCGAACTTTTCGCTGAACGTCGTGCGGACCGGCTCCTGCCCCTCTTCCGGGGCGGTTTCCAGGATGGCGATGCCGTCGGCCAGGTTCAGCGCGGTGCGGAAACTGTCGGCCAGCCGCGTCTCCAGCCCTGCCTTCACGATGATCCGGTCCACCACCACGTCGATGTCATGGCGGAACTTCTTGTCCAGCGTCGGCGCGTCCTCGATCTCGTGGAACTGCCCGTTGACCTTCACCCGCTGGAAGCCCTGCTTGCGCAGCTCCAGGAACTCCTTCCGGTACTCGCCCTTGCGGTCGCGCACGATGGGGGCGAGCAGATAGGCGCGGGTGCCTTCCGGCATCGCCACCACCGCGTCCACCATGTCCTGCACCTGCTGGGCGGTGATCGGCAGGCCGGTCGCCGGGGAAAAGGGCGTGCCGACGCGGGCGAAGAGCAGGCGGAGGTAGTCGTAGATTTCGGTGACGGTGCCGACGGTGGAGCGGGGGTTCTTGGACGTGGTCTTCTGCTCGATGCTGATCGCCGGAGAAAGGCCCGAGATATGGTCCACATCCGGCTTGCCCATCATGTCGAGGAACTGCCGGGCATAGGCCGAAAGCGATTCGACATAGCGCCGCTGCCCCTCGGCATAGATCGTGTCGAAGGCGAGGGACGACTTCCCCGACCCCGAAAGCCCGGTGATCACCACCAGCCGGTTGCGCGGGATGTCCACGTCGATGTTCTTGAGGTTGTGCTCGCGCGCGCCGCGAACCTCGATATGCGTCTGTTCGGCCATGCCAGCCCCTTCGGTCAGGGGTTAAGAGATAATACGGGACGGGCGCGGTTCCAACCGGAAAATGCGAACGGAAAGGGAACGATCTCACCCATTGCCGGGAGAAGGGCCAGTCGGCTCGCC
Source organism: Paracoccaceae bacterium (assembly GCA_046155885.1). Classification (GTDB taxonomy): domain Bacteria; phylum Pseudomonadota; class Alphaproteobacteria; order Rhodobacterales; family Rhodobacteraceae; genus JAOADN01. Next base: position 10,168 of record JBJXFU010000122.1, on the reverse strand, counting down.
CAGCCGGTACGCCACTTCCGCGCCGGAATTCCGGCCAAGCTTCGCCATCCGGGCCGCCTAAACCGAAGCCGGGGGACCTGCGGGGGCCGCGCGCGGCCGCGGGTCCGTCGCACAAGGGCGGGCGGAATGGACCTGGGCGGCACGATCGACGGCATCGCGCGGTGGTTTCTCGGCGACCGGATCGCGTTCCTTGCCATTCCGATGACGCTGATCCTCTACTTCGTCGGCCGGAAGTCCGAGCTGAGCTGGCACGCGATCCAGAACACCGCCGCCACCGTCGTCTTCTCTGGCTTCAACATCGCCGCCGCGCTGCTCTTCCGCGACGAGATCAACGCCTTCGCCCAAGGCTGCTACGACCGGCTCGGCATCCCGACGCTGCCCGCCGACTTCTGGGCCGGGGCGCCGCTGCTTCTGGTCTCGCTGATCGGCCTCGCCGCCAAGGACTTCGCCGATTACGTCATCCACCGGCTGATGCATACGCAATGGCTCTGGCCCGCGCATGCCGCGCACCATTCCGACACCCATGTGAACGCCTTCACCAGCTACCGCGTCCACTTCCTGGAAGGCGTGCTGATGATGCTGACCTATCTGGTGATGCTGACATGGGCACAGATGCCCGAGGCCATTCCGGTGGTGATCGTCCTCAGCGTCGTGCACAACATGTACGTCCACATGGACCTGCCCTTCACCCACGGGCCGCTGAAGTACCTGGTCGCCTCGCCGGTCTATCACCGCTGGCACCATGCCGACGTGCCCGAAGCCTATGGCAAGAACCTGGCCAACATCATGCCGATCTGGGACGTGATCTTCGGCACCTATTACTGCCCCGGCCCCTGCCGCGCCCCCCTCGGCGCGCTGACGGCGGGGCTCGAAGACAAGAACCCGGTGCTGATCTGGCTCTATCCGTTCCAGCACTGGGGGCGGCTGGTCAGGCGGAGCGTCCGCCGTGTCCGGCGCGCCATTGCCGGCGGGCAAAGCGGCAAACCCGGACCCTCGGACCGGGTGACGCCCGCCGAGTAGGGCCAATCAGATGTGCAGCGCCCGCCCGTAGGCGTCCAGCACCGCCTCGTGCATCATCTCGCTCAAGGTCGGGTGCGGGAAGACCGTCTCGATCAGCTCGGCCTCGGTTGTCTCCAGCGTCCGGCCGACGACATAGCCCTGGATCAGCTCGGTGACCTCGGCGCCGACCATGTGGGCGCCCAGCATCTCGCCCGTCTTCGCGTCGAAGACGGTCTTGATCATCCCCTCGGCCTCGCCCAGAGCAATGGCCTTGCCGTTGCCGATGAAGGGGAAGCGCCCGACCTTCACCTCGTGCCCCGCCTCTTTCGCCTTCGCCTCGGTCAGCCCGACCGACGCGATCTGCGGGTGGCAGTAGGTGCAGCCGGCGATCGAGTTGGGCTTGATCGGGTGCGGGTGGCCGCCCGCGATCAGCTCCGCCACCATCACCCCTTCATGGCTGGCCTTGTGCGCCAGCCAGGGCGCGCCCGCCACGTCGCCGATGGCGTAAAGGCCGTCCACCCCGGTCCGGCAGTAGGCGTCCGTCACCACATGCGCGCGGTCCACCTTCACCCCCAAAGCCTCAAGCCCCAGGCCCTCGACATTGCCGACGATCCCCACCGCCGAAATCACCGTGTCGAAGACCTGCGCCCCGACCTTGCCGCCCGCCTCGATATGCGCGGTCACCCCGTCCTTCGCCCGGTCGAGCTTTTTCACCGTGGCCTTCTCCAGGATCGTCATCCCCTGCTTCACGAACGACTTCCTGGCAAAGGCGCTGATCTCGGCATCCTCGACCGGCAGGATGCGGTCCAGCACCTCCACCACCGTGGTCTTCGCGCCGAGCGTGTTGAAGAACGATGCGAACTCGATCCCGATGGCGCCCGAGCCGATGACCAGAAGCGTCTTCGGCACCCTCGGCGCCACCAGCGCGTGCTTGTAGGACCAGACGCGGTCGCCGTCGGCCTCGAGCCCCGGCAGATCGCGGGCCCGGGCACCGGTGGCCAGCACGATGGCCTTCGCCTCCAGCTCTTCGGTCCCCTTGTCGGTCGTCACGCTGACGCGGCCCTTCGCGGGGATCGTCGCGGCGCCCATGAAGACAGCCACCTTGTTCTTCTTCATCAGATGCCCGATGCCGCCCGAAAGCTGCTTGGCCACCGCGCGGCTGCGCCCGATGACGGCGGGCAGGTCGTAGCCGACGCCTTCGGCCTTCAGCCCGAACTCCTTGGCCCGGTGCATCAGGTGCAGAACCTCGGCCGACCGCAGCAGCGCTTTGGTCGGGATGCAGCCCCAGTTCAGACAGATCCCGCCCAGATGCTCGCGTTCCACGATGGCGACGCTCAGCCCCAGCTGCGCCCCCCGGATCGCCGCCACATAGCCGCCGGGGCCCGCCCCGATCACGATCATGTCGAACGTCTTCGCGGCCATCTCTTCCCTCCCGAAAAACTGGTTTGGCGCTAAACTATCCCGCGCATCCGAGCAATCGCGCCCCTGTCCGGTCCCCTATGCGGTGCCTGCATGGCTCGCTTTCATCCGTTCGACCAGACCCGCATAGCCGCCGCCGTCCAGAAACGCCTGCTCCTGCGGTGTCGTCAACCGGCCAAGCGCCGCGTTGCGGAACGGGAAGCGGCCGAAATCCGCGATCACCCGGCGATGCGCCTCGGCGTGCAACAGGCTCTCGGCTTCGCCAAGACGCTCGGTCAGCGCGACGCAGCGGTCCTGGTCGGCCAGGTTTTCGGAATGGTTGAACGGCATGTAGAAGAACTGCTGCCCCGGCCCGCCCGTCGCCGTGTCGTGCCCCGCCTCGATGGCAGCGCGGGCCGCGTTCAACGCCTGCGCGTCGGTCGCGAAGGAAAGCGCCCGCCCCCGGAACATGTTCCTCGGAAACTGGTCGGTCAGCACGATATAGGCCAGCGCCCCCCTGGCCGTGTCGCGCCAGCCCTCCAGCAGCCCTGCCGCCGCCCGCCCCCAGTCGGCCGCGAAAAGCGCGCGGAGGCGGTCGTCCAACCCGTCGGCAGGCCGGTACCACTGGCTTTCCGGCGTGTCCTCCAGCCAGAACTGCAGAACGTCATCGATCCGCGACATCTGTTCCCCCGCATGGTCCGGAGGCCATCGTGGCAGCATCGGGGCGGCTTGGCCAGTGACCCCGCCGGTCAGCCCGGATTGCGCGACTCCATCGCCGCCTCCACCGCCAGCGACGAGGCATTGGGCGAGAGCACCGCGAAGGCCGAGGGGTGCGGGGCGCCGAGCACCCGGCGCCGGGTCATCCGCCAGGCGGCATAGGCGGCAAGCAGGCCGAAGAGGATGGCGATGAACAGGAAGAACCCGTTCGGCCCGACATGCGCCATCGCCCAGCCGGTGACGATAGGCCCCCCGATCGCGCCCAGCCCGTTGATGAAGATCAGCCCCGCCGAGGCCGCCGCCATCTCGCGGTTCTCCAGGAAGTCGTTGGTATAGGCGAGAAGCAGCGAATAGAGCGGGTTCGACACGCCGCCGGTGACCGCGCCGACCGCGCAGAGCACCCAGAGGTCGGCGCTGATGAAGGGCAGGAGCGAGACGGCCGCGCCGGTCACCGCGAGCGCGAGGATGAGCGGCCTGCGGCCGAGGATGTCGGAGGCCAGCCCGACGGGGTACTGGAAGAGCAGCCCGCCGATATAGACCGACGCGACGAAGATGGTGATGTTCCGCACCGACAGCCCCGCCTCGGTCCCCCAGACCGAGGCCATGCCGAACTGCGCCGCGAAGACCCCGCCGAGCAGGAACATGCCGACACAGCCCAGGGGCGAGGCGCGGTAGAGGCGGACGAACGAGAGGGGCGCGGTGCGTTCGAACGAAGGCGCAGGCGCGGCCGAAAGCAGGATCGGCATGAAGGCGAGCGAAACCAGCACGGAGGGTACGGCGAAGAGGACGAAGCCCGCCGGGTCGGCGGTGTTCAAGAGCGCCTGCGCGGCGATGATGCCCAGCATCTGCACGATCATGTAGGCCGACAGCGCCTGGCCGCGGGTTTCGTTCGTCGAGGTGTTGTTGAGCCAGCTTTCGGTGGTGACGTAGATGCCCGAGAAGCAGAAGCCGATCAGGATGCGCAGAAGCACCCAGGCCCAGGGCTCGGGCGCGACGGGGTAAAGCACCAGCACCGCCGAGATGAGCGAGCCCAGCGCCGAGAAGACCCGTACATGGCCCACCCGCCGGATCATCTCGGGCGCCATCCGCGAGCCGAAGAGGAAGCCGATGAAGTAGGCCGACATGATGTAGGACATCTCGGCGGTCGAAAAGCCCTCGATCCGGCCGCGGATGCCCAGCAGCGTGCCCTGGATGCCGTTGCCGAGCATCAAGAGCATCACCCCGAGCAGAAGCGCCCAGGAATTCGCCAGCACCTTCAGCATTCGCGCGCCTCGCCCCTCGGGCCTGCCCGGCCCGCGATTCCGCACCGCACGGGCGGCGATGCCTTTCGCCAAGACCTACTCTTCCGGACGGCCAAGGGCAAACCTCGAAGCGACATCGCGAGGCCGGGTTCCGGGCGGCGCGCCGGGCCCTTGCCCGTGCCGCTCGCGCCCGACCGCCCCCCAAGACTGCGTTCGGCGCCAGACGCTACAGCGGTCTGCATTCAACCCGGATCGCTTTCTGAACGCCCCTCGCAACAGAGGGCGGCGCCCGACCGCGGGGGGGCGCGCCAAGGGTGTTGGTCCGCGCTTTATGGTGCCTCCAACCCTGACGGTGTTCCCGCAGACTGCCGTTGCGGTGGCGCCCGCCCGGGGGGCGGTCGGGCGCCGCCCGGGCCGCTTCGCGGCTGTTCCGGGCGAGGGGGGGCGGGTGATGAGGGCGGAGCAGGAAGAAAGCAAAAGGTATTAACAAAGCGACACGCTTCGCCGTTAACCATGCCCGACGCCATCCAATCGTATGGCATATTGCTGGCATATTGCTGGCTGGTTGCCGGCGCCCAGCGAACGGTGCGGAAGCCGATGATTCATGCAGCGCCCGCAAGGACTTGCACCGCCGCCCCCCGGCTGTCACGGCACCAGCAGCGAGGCGTCTCCGTACGAAAAGAAACGATACCGTTCGCTGATCGCATGGCCGTAGATGCGCAGAATCCGGTCCCGCCCCATCAGCGCCGAGACCAGCATCATCAGCGTCGATTTCGGCAGATGGAAGTTGGTCATCAGCGCATCGGTGACGCGGAACGCAAAGCCCGGATAAATGAAGATATCCGTCTCGCCCCGGAAGGCCCTGACGGTTCCGTCGCCCCGCGCCGCCGTCTCGATCAGGCGCAGCGCGGTGGTCCCGACGGGAATGATCCGCCCGCCCGCCGCCTTCGTCGCCCGGATCTCCGCCGCCGCGGCCTCGCCGATCTCGCCCCATTCGGCATGCATGCGGTGCCGCGTCACATCCTCGACCTTGACCGGCAGGAAGGTCCCCGCCCCCACATGCAGCGTCACCTTGGTGAAGCTCACACCACGGGCAGCGAGGGCCGCGACGAGCGCCTCGTCGAAATGCAGCGACGCGGTCGGCGCCGCCACCGCCCCGGGGCGGCGGGCGAAGACCGTCTGGTAGTCGGTCTTGTCGGCCTCGTCGGGGGGGCGCAGGCGGGCGATGTAGGGCGGCAGCGGCATCGCCCCGGCCGCAAGCAGCGCCGCATCGAAGGCCGCGCCCGTCAGGTTGAAGGCAAGCTCCACCCCCTCTGCCCCGATGGCCGCGACCTCGGCCTGAAGCCCGGCCGCGAAGCGGATCGTCTCGCCCGGGGCGAGTTTCCGCTGCGGCCGCACCAGCGCATGCCAGCGGCCCTCCGGCAGGGGATCGGTCAGCGTCGCCTCAATCCGCGCCACCGCCCTTCCCTGCCCCGTCATGCGTTCGCGCGTTCCCTCAAGACGCGCCGGTATCACCTTGGTATCATTCAGGATCAGCCGGTCGCCCGGCCCCAGGATCGCGGGCAGGTCGCTGACCAGGCGGTCGGCGATCCGGTCGCCCTCGGCGAGAAGCAGCCGCGCAGAAGACCGCGGGCGCGCCGGGCGGGTGGCGATCAGGCCGGCGGGAAGCGGGAAGTCGAAATCCTCGGTCTTCATCTCTCGCGGACCTCGGGCGGGCGGCTGCGGACGACCGGCGGCCGCGGCTCGAGCGTCGGCGGCTGCGTGCGGAAGAGTTCGCGGAAAAGCCCCGGGGTCAGGATCGACAGCGGGTTGACGCTGATCCTCGGCGCGTCGACGGGGCCCGAGATGCGGTAGTTGAAGCCGAAAAGCCCCTCGCGCTGGCGCGACACGATCTGCCCTATGCCGTTGAAAAGGTAGATGGGCGAGATCGTGCCGCGCAGGTCGAGCGCGGCATTGGCGCGGTCATAGACGCCCGCGCCCGACACCCCGAGCGAGGCGCCGATGGCCGAACCCTGGGTGATCTCGACCGCCCCGGGCTGGATGCGGAAGCTGCCCCGCACGTTCGAGAAAAGGATGCCGCTGCCGTTGAGCTGCTCCAGCAGGCCCACCACCGAAATCGCGCCCAGAAGCTCGGCCAGGACCGGCGCGTCCACGACGCGGATATCGCCGATCGACAGGTCGCCGTTGTAATGGCCCGGCCGCCCGTCGGGCCGGATCGTCGCCTCCAGCGTCCCTCCCCGCCCGCGCGAAAACATGCCGCCCGCCGCGAAGACCGCGCCGGCGTCGTCGGAACGGATGCGGAAGCCGGTGCCCTTTTCCAGCGGAACCGCCGTGCCGGAAATCGCCGCCTGGCCGTTCACCCGCGCGGTGAAGGTGCCGTTGAAGCCGACGTCCGACGAAAAGAACCCCTCGAAGCCGGTCAGGTCGAGCCCCTCGGCCACCCGCACCCGGTCGAGCGCGGCCGAAATCGGCAGTCCCCCGCCCCCGCCGCCGAACGCCGACCGGCTCAGGTCGAGCGTGCCGGAGGTGACGGCGAGCTTCATCCCCTTGCCGTCGGCCGTCCCCTGGATCTCGGCGCTGCCGCGGAACCAGTCCGCTACCTTCACCTCGTTCAGCTTCACCCGGTCCAGCCGCCCGTCCGGCCGGATCGCGACGCTGCCGGTGAAGCTCAGCCCCGCCGCGTCCAGCGTCATCGCCTCGACCTCGGGGGGCGTGCCGAGCGTGCCCCCCGCCTCGAAGCGCCCGGTGCGGGAGGCGGGCTTGGTCCAGCCGATGCCGGGAACCGACAGCGTGACCCGGTCGAGATCGGAAGTCAGCTGGAAGCGGGCGGCTTCGCCGCGCGCCAGGTCGACCGTGACATCGGCAAGCCCCTCGCCCTTCAGCGTGCCGGCGGGCAGGCCGATGGAAAAGGCGTCGAGGAACCTCTGGGACAGTTCCACACTTGCCGCGACGCGGCTTTTTCCCGCCGCCTCGGGGCCGAAGCCCTGTTCCCAGCCGCCGCGGAACCGCACCCCCGACAGCGTGCCTTCGCCGCCGATCCGGATGCCGGCGGGGGTCGCGCGAACGGTCAGCACCACGGCGCGCAGCGGGCGGCCGGGCACGATCCTGTCGCTCGCCACATCGTGGAGCGTGCCGTTAAGGTCGAACTCCACGTCGCCCGGCTTGAGATTGCCGCCCAGCGAGAATTTCAGAAGCGAGGTGAGTTCGGCGCGGCCCTCGGCGATATCCACCTTCTGCCCGGCCTTCGAGATGAACCGGAAGGGCGGCTCGTCCAGAAGCGAGAGGGCCGCGCTGATCGAGCTTTGCGTCTTCAGCGTCACCACCGCATCGGCGGGTATCTTGCGGATGTCCGGCACTTCCAGGACCGAACCCGCCACATCCACTTCGCCACCCTTGGGCGCGATCAACCGCCCGTGGTCGAGCACCTGCGTGTAGACGTTGTCGAAGATCGTGGCGTGGCCCGCCCCGTCGAAGACGGGCGGAAGCGCCGCCAGGACCCGGACTTCGGCTTCGGTGAAATCGTAGCCGAGGGTAAAGCGCGGCTGGCCGCCGGCTTCGGCCCGGAACGCCGCCTGCAGGTCGTGCAGCTCGCCCCTAGTGACGTTCCGGCGGTACCAGTCGCGGGTGCGCGGGACCAGCGCGGTCGGCCAGATCGACAGAAGCCGCCCGCTGTCGATCCGGTCGACCCCGGCGTCGAAGCGGACGGCCCAGCGCCCGTCGGTCACCGTCGCCTCGCCCTTCGCCAGGATGCGGCTTTTCCCGTCTGACAGCGAAAACTGCCCGATCCGCAGGCTGAAAGGCGCGAGTTCCAGCTTGAAGTCGATCGCGCCCTGCGAAAAGCCCACCGGATCGTCGAACAGGCCGGCGGGGTCGGCAATGATCTCGGCCAGCCCGATCTGCCCGACCAGCGCCGTCGGAAACCCGCCCTCCAGCCCCTTCAGCCAGGCCTTCGCGCCGCCCCGGGCGCGCAGCGTGGCGCTGTCGAGCTCGATCTCCTCGATTTTCAGCGCGCCCCGCGCCGGATCGTAGTCGAGGCTCAGCGCGGCGTGGCGGAAGGGCACCGGCGGGGCCGCCGGGTCGGGGCGGAGCGCACCGGCGCCGATGGTCAGTGCCGCGTGCAGGTCCTCGACCTTCCCCGCCGCGTCGATGCCCGAAGTGAAGCGCCCGGAAACCGGCGCGTCGAGCACTGCCGCCCAGGCGAAGGCCGGCGACTGCGCGGCCAGCGTCGCGGCGCGGACGCCCTCGAGCGTCGCCACCAGCCGCGCCTCGGGCGAGTTCCGCCGCGCGACGAATTCCAGCGCCGCCTTGCCCGGCCGCCCGCCCGGATCGGCGATGGCGAAGCCGAGCGCGATGCGCAGGTCGTCGGCCGACTGGGTGACGGTCAGGCTGCCCTTCGCGATGTCAAGCCGCTGGCCGGCGCGCGCGTCGTCGAAGCTGATGGAAAGGTCCGCCACCTCGATCCGCGCAAGACCCCGCAGACCCGGCGCGTCGAAGGCCCGCATGACAACCTGGCTGAGTTCGGCGGGGCCGCGCAGTTGTGGCACGGCGGCGCCGGCGGTGGCCTGCGGCACGTCGAAGGACCCGTCGGCAAGGCGCCGCAACGCCACCGTCGCGCCGGCGATCCGCAGCGATCTGGGCTCGATCCGCCCGGCGGTCAGCGCGGCGGGGTCGAAAACCGCCCGGACATCGGGAAACTGGGCAAGCCGCGCGCCAGAGGGCGCGAAGAGCGTCACGCCGGTCATCCGCACCCTCGGCACGAACCGGTCGTCCACGATCATCTCGATCGCCCCGACCGACACCATCGCCTGCCCGCCCAGCGCCGCATTCGCCCGCGCCTCGACCTGCCCGACGATCCAGCCGGGCGCCGAAAGCGACCGTCCGGTGACCGACATTCCCGCCAGGATCACCAGCGCCGCGGCCGCCACGAAGGCCGCCGTCAGCTTCAGGGGTCCCGACCACCAGCGCGGGCGGCGGCGGTGGCGCCGTCCCCTGGGCCGGGGCGGGGATGCGGCGGGCGGTTGCTCGGTCTCGCTGCTCATCCCTGCGCGCCCCGCCGGTCGGCCGGGGCGCCCTGCCTTCCTTTGTGTCTGGGCTTCCTTTAACTTCGCGCGGGCCGGATTAAAACACCACGGGCAGGACAGCAGGAAAGGCTCGCGTCAAAATGATCGCAGAAGGACAGACGGCCCCGGATTTCTCGCTTCCCCGCGACGGCGGCGGCGAGGTTTCGCTGGGTGGGCTAAGGGGAAAGAAGGTCGTGCTCTACTTCTACCCCAAGGATGACACGCCCGGCTGCACCACCGAGGCGATCGACTTCACCCGGATGAAGGACGATTTCGCCGCCGCCGGAACCCTGGTGATCGGCGTCTCGAAGGACAGCGTGAAGAGCCACGACAAGTTCTGCCGCAAGCACGGGCTGGGCGTGATCCTGGCCTCGGACGAGGGGTCGGACGTCAGCGAACGCTACGGCGTCTGGGGCGAGAAAAGCATGTACGGCAAGACCTACATGGGCATGCTGCGGACCACCGTGCTGATCGACGGCGAAGGCCGCATCGCCCGCATCTGGCCGAAGGTCAGCGTGCCCGGCCATGCCGGCGAGGTCCTGGCCGCCGCGAAGGCACTGTGAGGCGCCGGAGCAGGGAGCCGTCGCGGTGACCGCGCCGACGCTTGCCGCGATGGCGGTCGAGGTTCTGACGACCGCCGACGCGCGGGCGAAATGCGCCCTGTCGCGTTCCCATGCCGCGCGCTGGTTCGCCGCGCGCGACGCCGGCGCGCCGATCGCCCGGGGCACCGCCGCGCCCCCCGACCGCCCGGCC
>JBJXFU010000103.1:0-20069 GCA_046155885.1 Paracoccaceae bacterium | reverse complement strand
GGACGGGCGGGCGCCACCGCAACGGCGGTCGGCGGGAACACCGGCAGGGTTGGAGGCCCCGTAAAGCGCGGACCGACATCGTCGGGGCGCCCACCCGCGGCCGGGCGCCGCCCTCTGGTGCGCGGGGGCAGAGCGAAGTGCCGAAGCAGAAGCGATCCGGGTCAGCTGCAAACCGGCTAGTCCCCGCCAAAGCGCAGCGCCAAATTCCCCAGGCGCCCATGCCCGCGCGGCGTTCAGAGCCCGAGGATCGCCCTTAGCCGCGCCTCGATCAGCGCCACCGCCCGTTCGCCCATGTCGCTTGTCGCCGACCCGGCACCTTCGGTGTACCAGTGTCCGCCCTCGGCGACGCTGGCCATCTCCACCGTCTCCGGAGCAAGCGCCAGCATCAGTGCCGTCTCGCCCGGGCCCGCGTGGTCAAACGGATGCGCGGCGATGATCGCCTCGTCCATCAGCGGATGCACCCGTACCCAGTTGAACTGATTGGCGCCCTTCGCGTGGTCGTCGTAATAGGCCGCCATCCCGGCCGCGCCCCACCAGCCTTCGCCGCGCGTGCGCTCCAGATGCGCGAAGATCGCCTTGCGCGCGGCAAGGCGGAACGACAGGTCGGTGGGCATGCCCTGGACGAAGTTCTCGGTCTGGTGGTGGATGATCGCGTGGATGTTGCGGAAGCCGATGCGCAGCAGCCCGGCGAAAAGCGCCTCGGCGAAGGGCACCAGCGCCTCGGGGCCGACCTGCAGCGTGCCGGTGCCCTCGGGGCCCGCCACCGCGAAGCTGGCCGCGCCGTAGGGAAAGGCGGGGGCGAGGATCACCCGGTCGGGGTGGGCGGCCTCGATCCGGTCGAGGATGCGGGCGACGGCAAGCATGTCCATGCCGCAGGGCAGGTGTTCGCCGTGGTATTCCAGAACCCCGAGCGGCAGGACAAGCGGCAGGTCCGTGGCGATGGCGTCACGGATTCCTCCCGGACGCATCAGCTCCAGCCTCATCCCGCGCGCGTCTCCTGCACGATGCCGCGTTCCGTCATCAGCCTGAGCAGGCTTTCCGGGATCGCCCGGCAGGCACATTCGCGGGCATGCGCGATGTGCCAGACAAGGCGTTCGCGTTCGGTCGGGTTCTTCGGCATCGGGTATCGCCGATGCCAGTCCGCGTTGATCGGGGGCATTCCGTCATCCTACCCTTCGGTGTCAGCCTGTTCCCACGTCATGGGCAAGCTCTTTGGTGGTTTCGTAGAGCCTGCGGAATTGCGCGTAGCGGCGGTCGAGGACCGGCGAAGAGTGCGGCGTGACGGTTTCCGCGACCGGGTTCCACCGGTGGATGTCATCTGCCTTTGCGGCGCCGATGGCAAGGGCGGCGAGGAAGGCATCGCCGTAGCTCGCGCCCACCGTCCGGCCGCAGACTTCCTGCGCGATCCCGCCCGCGTCCGAGGTGGTCTGCAGCCAGAGCCGGTTCTTCGTGCCGCCGCCCACCGCACGCACCCGCAAGTCGCGCTGGCCGGTCTCGGCGTAAGTCTCCAAAGCGTGGCGGGTGCCGAAGGCGATGCCCTCGATCGCCGCGCGGTAAAGGTCGCCGCGCGTGTGGGTCAGGTTCAGCCCGAAGATCGCGCCCTTTGCCATCGGGTCATGGATCGGCGTCCGTTCGCCCGAGAAATAGGGCAGGAACAAAAGCCCGTTCGCACCCGGGGGCGAGGCGGCGGCTTCGGCGGCGAGCGCCTCCCAGGCGCCTTCGGCCGGCACCTCGCGGGCCAGCGTGTCGCGGAACCAGTGGGTCAGGGTGCCCGAGGTGGCGAGGCCGGCCATGCTGGCGTGCTGACCGGGCACCAGCCAGGGCGCGTACCACAGGCGCGGGTCGCGGACGGGGCCTTGGGTCAAGGCGATGATGAAGATGGTCGAGCCGTACATCATCATCATGTCGCCGGGCGCGGTAACGCCGACGCTGACCGCCTCGGCCGCCGCGTCGATGGTGCCGCAGGTGACGGGCGTCCCTTCGGCAAGGCCCGTCTCGGCCGCCGCCGCGGCAGTGACGCGGCCCGCGACCTCCGACGACCACATCAGGCGCGGCAGGCGGGCAAGCGGCAGGATGTCGGGGGCAAGCTCAGCCGTCCAGTCCAGCCGGTTCGCGTCATAAAGGGGCGAGAAGCTCGACGCGGTGTAGTGGTCGATGACGTATTCACCGGTCAGCAGGAAGGTCAGGTAGCTGGTCGAGGTCAGAACGCGCGCCGTCTTCGCGTAAAGCTCCGGGTGGGTCCGCTTCAGCCAGAGGATTTTCGGGCCGACCGACTGCGAGGTCAGCGCGTTGCCGCAGGCCGCCATGACCCGGTCCGCGCCGATCTGCCGGTTCAGGATCGCGATTTCCTCGCTGGCACGGGTATCGACGCCGTAAAGGACGCCGTTCATCAAGGGGCGCCCGGCGCTGTCCACCGGCAGCATGCAGGGCCCGATGGCCGAGGTGGCAACGGCGGCGATGTCCCCCGGCCTGACCCCGGACTGGGCAAGCAGGGCGCGGGTCAGATAGACGAAATCGCCCCACCAGTCCTCGTCGGCGCAATGTTCGGCCCAGCCCGGGCGGGGGACGAGCATCCTGTGGGGGCGGCTGGCCTGCGCGACGACCTGGCCCGCGCCGTCCGCCAGAACGCCCTTCGATTCGAAGGTGCCGATATCCACACCCAACGTGTAGGGGGGTGCGAAGGCCATCAGCCGCGCTCCAGAGCCATGCCCGGCGGAACCGCCGATACCGCCCGGTCGATCAGCCGCGTCAGCGCTTCAAGGTCGTTCAGGTCGCAGATCTCGTTGGCGGAATGGGTGTAGCGGCAGGGAAAGCCCAGATCGACGCAGGCAACGCCCTGTCCCACAAGCTGGACATAGGCGTTGTCCGTCAGCACCCCCACCTGTGCCGACCGCTGCAAGGCAATGCCCGCCGCTTGCGCGGCGTCCTCGAAAAGCTTCACCATCGCCGGATGCGGAATCGTGCCGTTCAGCGTGCCGCGCCCGTGGAAGCTGTAAAGGCTGATCCCCGGGCCCCCGCCCAGCGTCATCTCGCCCCTGTCCGCCATGCCCGGAGTATCCGTGGCCAGCATCAGGTCGATCTGGATGGCGATATCCGGCTCCAGGGCCTGCGCCGCCGTCAGCGCGCCGCGCAGGTTGAATTCCTCCTGCACCGAAAAGACGATGTGGACGGTCGGCCCGTCCCGCAGTGCCCCTGTCTGGCGGGCGGCGATCAGGCGGGCGAGTTCGAGAAGCACCGCGCAGCCGGCCCGGTCATCGACGGAGGTGCCTGCGATCCGGTCATGCGCAAGCGGCAGCGCCTGCGGGGCATAGACGACCGGGGTGCCGATCTGGATCCCCGACGCCTCCACCTCGGCCTTCGACCGGTGGCCGGTGTCGATGGCGATCTCGGGCGCCCTCAGAACGTGGTACTTCTCTTCGGGCGCGGTCGCGTGGTGGCTCTTGTTGCCGATCACGCCCGGCACGTCGCCCATCCGCCCGCAGAGCACCACCGGCTGCGCCGCCAGCGCCCGTTCCGGCACGCCGCCCATGCGTTCGACGCGGATCATGCCGTCGGGCTCGATCTTCCGCACGAAGAAGCCGAGCTGGTCCATGTGCGCGAAGACCATGACGGACGGATACCCCGCCGACCCCATGAGCGAAACGATCACGTTCCCGGCCCGGTCCGTGCGCGACCCCAGCCCGGCGAGGGCGAGCTTGGCGCTGACCACCTCCGCCACCCGCTCTTCATGCCCCGAAAGACCGGGGGTCAGCATCAGGTCGATCAGGTCCGCCTTCAGCCGCGCCTTCATCGCCCGCCCCGCACTGCCCGAACACGGTCCATGAAGTCCTTCGCCCGATCCGGATCGACCGCGTTCCAGGTGTCGCCGTCCACCTTCAGGGCCGACCCGACGATGCAGCCGTCGGCCACCCGGAAAACCTCAGCGACCGTCGCGTGCTTCACCCCCGTGTTGGCCAGCACCGGCGTATCGGGCAGGGCGCGCTTCACCGCCTCCAGGTCCTCCATCCGCGCCGCCTCGCCGGTGATCTGGCCCGAGACCAGGACCGCGTCGGGGATCGAGGAAAACACCGCCGAGCGCGCCCGGTCGGGCAGTGGCCGGCGGTCGAGGCTGTCGGCGAATTCGGCCGAGATGTTGTAGAGCATGGCCACGTCCGAGGCCCCGAGCCGCTCGCGGTAGCGCATCGCCGCACCGGCGTCGGGGTTCCACAGCCCCATGTCGCTGGCATAGGCCCCGGTGAAAATCTCCCGCACGAAAGCCGCCCCGGTGGCGGCGGCCAAGGCGACGGTCGCCATCGGGTCCCAGAGCACGTTGACGCCGAAAGGCACGGAGATCTCGCCCTGGAGCCGCCCGATCGCATAGGCCATGGTGGCGGTCGAAGCGGTATCCACCCGGAACTCATAGGGCCGGTCGTTTTCGTTGCCGAACATCACCGCGTCGAACCCCGCCGCCTGCAGCGCGCGCAGGTCCTTCCGTGCCCCTTCGACCAGCGCCTCGATGCCCCCCGACCGGTCATGCAGCGGCGCGCCCGGCAGCGCGCCGAAATGCACCATCGCGATGGCGGGCTTCCGGTCGCCGAAGACATTCCTGAAGCGCATGAATTCCCCCGGCGGCGCCTTCGTCCCGCTTGGCCTTGGCCGCCGGACTCCCTAACATGCCAGCCTAGGGGAGGGACCGATGACGCTCAAGACCATTGACTGGAACCGGCTCGGCACCGGCGGGTTGACCTTCACCGAACTCGGCTTCGGCTGCGCGCCCTTGGGCAACCTCTTCCGCGCGATGTCCGATGACGCCGCGCAGGCGGTGCTCCAGGCCGCCTGGGATTCGGGCGTGCGCTACTTCGACACCGCGCCGCTCTACGGCCTGGGCCTTTCCGAAACCCGGGTGAACCGCTTCCTCCGCGACAAGCCGCGCGACGATTTCGTCATCTCGACCAAGGTCGGCCGGCTCCTCCGCGCCTGCCCGCCCGACCGGCAGGACACGCCCGAAAAGTGGGTGGACGTGCCGGCACGCAACGAGGTCTACGACTACAGCTACGACGGCGTGATGCGCAGCCTCGAGTTTTCGCTGGAACGGCTCGGCCTGCACCGGGTCGACATCCTCTACGCCCACGACCTCGATCTCTTCACCCACGGCAGCAAGGAGGCGATGGACCGCCGCCTCGCCGAGTTCATGGTGGGCGGCTACCAGGCTCTGGTGAAACTGCGTGACGAAGGTGTCATCCGGGCCTTCGGCGCGGGTCTGAACGAATGGGAGCCGTGCCAGTGGCTGGCCGAACGGGGGGATTTCGACATCTTCCTGCTGGCCACCCGCTACACCCTGCTCGACCAGGGCGCGCTCGACAGCTTCCTGCCGCTTTGCACGCAGCGCGGCATCGGCGTCGTCGTTGGCGCGCCGTACAATTCGGGCATCCTGGCGCTCGGCGCGAAGCCCGGCGTGACCTTCAACTACCGCCCCGCCCCCGACTGGGCGATGCAGCGCACTGCGAAGATCGAGGCCAGCTGCGCCCGCCACGGCGTCCGCCTTGTCGACGCGGCCTTCCGCTTCCCGCTCGGCCACCCCGCGGTCGTCTCGGTGATCCCGGGCGGGCGCACCCCCGCCGAAGCGCAAGCCAACGCCCGCGCCGCCGCCGCCCCGATCCCACCCGGGCTCTGGGCCGAACTGAAATCCGAAGGCCTGCTGCGACAAGACGCGCCGACGCCGCCCTGATTGCATCTTGGTCCAAGTATCCCGGGGTCCGGGGCAGAGCCCCGGGATTCGCCCGGCCCGAAGAAGGCGACACCCATGCAGATCGACGCCCACCAGCACTACTGGACCCCCGCGCGGGGCGACTACCTCTGGATGCCGAAGGGCGACCCGGTGCTCGACCGGACCTACCTGCCCGCCGACCTCGCGCCCTCGCTCGCGGCGCACGGGGTCGAAAGGACCGTTCTCGTCCAGGCCGCCGCGACAGTGGAAGAGACCGAATACATGCTCGGCCTCGCCGATGCGACGACCTCGGTGGGCGCGGTGGTGGGCTGGGTGGATTTCGAGAACCCCGCGCACCGGGCGCATCTGGAGCGGCTGAAGGGGCATCCGAAGTTCCGCGGTGTCCGGCCGATGATCCAGGACATCCCCGACGTCGACTGGATGCTGCGCGACGACGTGCAATGGGGCTACCGGGCGCTGGCCGAACTGGGGCTGAGCTTCGACGCGCTGGGATTCCCCCGGCATCTGAAGAACTTCCACACCCTCCTCACCCGCTATCCGGAGATGCGGACGGTCGTCGACCACTGCATGAAGCCGCAGATCAGGGAGGACTCGCAAGAACACCTCGCCCTCTGGGCGGATGGCATGCGCGCCATCGCGCGCGATACCGGGGCGTATCTGAAGTTTTCGGCACTCATCACCGAGGACAGGGCCGAGTGGTCGGTGGAGCGCTTGAGGCCCTACGTCGACGTCGTTTTCGACGCCTTCGGGCCGGCGCGGATCATGTGGGGCTCGGACTGGCCGGTCTGCCGGCTCAGGGCCGAGTATTCCGACTGGCGGCGGGCGGCCCTGACGCTGACCTCGGGCCTGACCGCCGAGGACAAGGCGCGGGTCTTCGGAAGGACGGCGGCGGAGTTCTACAGGATCGCCTGAGGCCGCAGCGGCGGTCGGTGCTGATCGCCGCGCGGCCCGGGTGCGTGGATAAATCGGAACGACCGGACTTGGCGCCGATTCACCGAACGCAACGAAACGAATTTTCGTACGAAAATTCGTTGAGACTTCCGGTATGAAAAGTCGTTCCTCCCTTGTTCATCTTGCAGCCAAATGGTGAACGCGGCGTTGACGGATCCCGCCGGTCCCGCGATTTCGTGCCACCGTCACGCGAAGATCACATCGAGCCAGGTCGTGAGCTTCCGTCCCGGTCGCGTCCCGTTGCCGCCCCCGCCCGCCGATCTCACTTCGTCGGGCGCGCAGTCAGGCCCCGTAAAGCGCCGCCGCGACGATCCGTTGGCTCGCTGCCGCGTCCTGGCGGGCGATCGCGTCCGCCAGCGCGGCGTCGCCCGCAAGCCCCGCCGCAATGACGCGCAGCCGTTCGGTCAGCCGGATGTTCGTCCGCGCCTCTTCGACCGGATCGGTGCCGCCGTGGTCGGGGAAGGTGTCGAAATAGATCACCCCGTCCCAGCCGATGCGCGCCAGCACCACGAACAGCTCGACCGTCTGCACCGGATGGATCGTCCCCGCCATCAGCCCGTCGTCGCGCTTGCCGTATGCGTCGTTCAGGTGCACCCCCAGAAGCCGCGACCGGCGGTCGGCCAGCGTCGCGGCGGCGGCGGGCATTTCGCCCGCGTAAAGCACATGCGCGAAGTCGAGCGTGACGCCCAGGTTCGCCCGCCCGACATCCGCGATGGCCAGAAGCGTCGCCGCCATGTCCGGCAGAAGCGCGAAGGCGCGGGGTTCGTTCGGCTTGTACTCGATGGCGATGTCGACGCCCGGCGCATGGTCGCAGACCTCGGCGATGGCGGCCACCGTATCGTCCCAGAGCCGCGCGTAGTCGGCCTGGAAGGGATAGTCGTAGCCGTCCTGCCCGAGCCACAGCGTCATCAGCCGGCTGCCCATTTCCGCGCCCGCGTCGATCCCGCGCTTGGTCAGGTCGATGGCCGTGCGGCGGATGGCCGCGTCGGGGTGGGTGAAGGCGCCGAGGCGGAAGCCCTGCTCGGTGTAATAGCGCATCGCAAGACCGTTCACCGCCATGCCGCCATCGGCCAAGAGCTGCGCCAACTCGGCCGGTGAATGGCGCGCGAAATGGTCGGGGTAGTTCAGGTCCGCCGCGTCGATCCCGCCGACCGAGGCGGCGCCCGCGATCATATCGGCCACGACGCCCCCGCCTTCGGGACGGAAGGCGTTCAGGCGGGCGGCATAGCGCGGCCGGTTCGGATGGGCGGGCATGGGGGGCGGCCTTTCAGGCGGGTTCGAACAGCTCGGGCCGCTCGCGTTCGAGCGGTTCGAGATGCCGGATCAGTTGCCGCAGATGCGCCTGGATGGCAAGCCGCGCCCGGGCCGGATCGCGGGCGGCGATAGCCTCGACGATGGCCCTGTGTTCCTGAAGCGTGGCGGCAGCGCGGCCCGGCACCGGCAGGATCAGACGGCGGGCGCGGTTCACCTGCAGCCAGGCAGTTTCGGAAACGCGCGCGAGGCGCGGGAAGCCGGTCAGCGACAGAAGGTGTTCGTGCATCGCCGCGTCCTCGCGGTAGAACCCCGCGACATCCCCCGCCGCGAGCGCCCGCGCCTGCCTGTCAAGCGCGTGGCGAAGCTTAGCAATCTCTGCCTCGCCCGCTTGCGCCGCGACCATCTCGACCGCCGCCGCCTCGATCGCCTCGCGCAGGAAGGCGCCTTCGCGGATATCGGCCATCGAGAAGCGCGCGACATAGGTGCCCGCCTGCGGCACGACGCGGACCAGCCCCTCGGCCGCGAGCCGCCCGACCGCATCGGCGACGGGCGAGCGCGAGACGTCGAGCGTCTGGCAGACCTCGCCTTTCCGCAGGATTTCGCCCGGGCGGTAGGCCAGCGTCAGGATCGCCTCTTTCAGCGCGGCATGCACGCGCTGGCCGAGCGATCCCTGGAAGCGGGACAGGGGCGGCAGGCGCGGCACCGGCGGAAAATCAGGCGGCGGGGCGGGGGTCGGCCTTGAACGGGGCGCGGCGCGGGGCATGCTGGCATGCTAGCGGCCGCCTCGCGCGCCAGCAAGCCGCAGCGCAGACAGACCGGAAAGGGGGCAGGAATTCATGAATTCCTGCCGGCCCCCGTTGCCGGGCGCGTCCGCAAATCCTCGACAGAGGATTTGCTGCCCCGGCTGCCGCGTCAGCGCCGCCCCGGCCAGAGCCTCCGTGCCGCCTCAGGCGAATAGCGGCCCAGGCGCATGTCCTCGTCCACCGCGCCCGGGTCGCGCAGCGCCGGGTCGCCCCAGCCGCCGCCGCCGGGGGTGCGGACCCTCACCCGGTCGCCGGGCGCAAGCGCGATGTCCTGTTCCTTCGAGTGGTGAAGCGGCGTGTAAGACTCGCCCCCCCGCCACACCGTCACCTCGTTCACCGCGCCGTCCTGCCCGCCCATCGCGCCTTGCGGGCCGACCCGTCCGTGGTCCATCACGAAGCTCGCCCGCGCCGTCCCGCGCCGCAGCTCGACTTCGTAGTCGAGCCCGAAGCCGCCCCGGAACCGGCCCGCCCCGCCGGAGCCCTCGCGCAGCGCGTAACGGCGGTAAAGCACGGGGTACTGGCTTTCCATGATCTCGACCGGCGGCGCCTTTGAAATGCCGATGGTCGAGCAGCCGTTCGTCAGCCCGTCGCCCGCAGCCGATCCGCCATAGCCGCCCCCCGAAATCTGGTACATCACATAGTCGCGCCCGCGCGCCGGGTCGTGCCCGCCCAGCGCGAAGTTGCCGGAAGTGCCGGCGGGCGCTGCGGTCACCCTGTCGGGCAAAGCGGGGGCGAGGGCCGCGAAGACGGCTTCCGCGATGCGCTGGCTGACCTCCGCCGCGCAGCCCGAGACGGGGCGGGGGTAGCGCGCGTCAAGGAAGGTGCCCGCGGTGCCGGTCACCGCCAGCGGCTCGAAGGCGCCCGCACTCATCGGCACTTCCGGGAAGATGTGGCGCATGGCGAGGTAGACCGACGACAGCGTCGTGGCCATGACCGAATTCATCGGCCCCGCGCAGGGGGCCGAGGAGCCCGCGAAGTCGAAAGTCAGCCCGTCACCCGCCCGCGTCACGGCGAGCGCGATGGTCAGCGGTTCGTTCACCACCCCATCGCTGTCGATGAAGGCGCGCCCCTCGTGGCGACCTTCGGGGATCGTCGCGATCATCGCGCGCATCCGCATCGCGGCGCGGGCGCGCAGCTCGGCGATGGCGGCGCGGACGGTCGCGTCGCCGTAGCGGTCGAGAAGCGCGCCAAGCCGCTCCTCGCCCACCAAAAGTGCCGCCGCCTGCGCCTTGACGTCGCCGATGCGCTGGTCGGCGATGCGGATGTTCGAGGTGATGATGGCCCAGATCTCGGGGTCCAGAACGCCTTCTTTGAAAAGCCTGACGGGCGGCAGGCGCAGCCCTTCCTGCTCGACCGAGGTGGCCGAGGCTGAAAAGCCCCCCGGCACCGCGCCGCCGGTGTCGGGCCAGTGGCCGGTGTTGGAGAGCCAGCAGAATATCTTGCCGCCCCGGTAGAAGGGCCGGGCGAAGCGCACGTCCATCAGGTGGGTGCCGCCGAGGTAGGGGTCGTTGACGATGTAGATGTCGCCGGGGCGGGGGGGCTGCGCGGTGCCCTCGGCGATCATGGCGATCAGCGTGCGGGTCGAGGCCTGCATGACGCCGACGAAAACCGGCAGCCCGCCCGCGCCTTGCGCGATCAGCGCGCCGTCATCGGCGTCGTAGATGCCGTCCGAACGGTCGTTGGCCTCGGCGATGACGGGCGAGAAGGCGGCGCGCGAAAAGGTCGCGTCCATCTCGTCGCAGACCTGCTGCAGGCCCGCTTCGATGACGGAAAGGGTGATGGGATCGGGGGTCATCGCGTGCTCCCGGGGGAAGGCGCGCCTGGGGGGTGTGCGAGCGGGATTCGCGAAGATTTTTCCGTCCTTTCCCAACCGTTCCCACCGCCCCTCTTGCCCGGATACGCCGCGAAGCGGCCCGGGCGGCGCCCGACCGCCCTCCGGGCGGGCGCCTCCGCAACGGCAGTCTGCGAGAACGGCGTCGTGCGGAGAGGGACCATAGATCGAGGACCAACGCCCTTGGCGCGCCCCCCCGCGGTCGGGCGCCGCCCTCTGTTGCGAAGGGAAGAGAATATCGCCTTGGAGGCGTCGCGCTGGTTTGCGGGGCACACCCTGTCTGAGCCCGACGAGTTTCCGTCGCCCGTGCGAGCGGGAAAAGGCAGCTTTCCAGTGAAACGGTGCCCCCGCGCAAGAAAAAGTAGTGCCACGTGGCCGGTGACATGCGCGATCCCGGGTCGCGGGGTGACCGGGGCGAAAGTGCGACCGAGGTTCAGTGCGAGGGCCGATGGGCCCTCCGACGGGGGCGGGGGAAAAAGGCCTGTCAATGACGCGTCGCGCCCCTTCGCCGCAAACGCCCCTCTCACCCCCCCACCTCCACGATGATGTTGCCCAAGGCATCCCCCCGCGCCATATCCCCCGGGCCGATCAGGGTGGTGGTGTCCATCTGCTCGATCACCGCCGGCCCCGTCAGGGTGAAGTCCAAGGGCATCCGGTCGCGCCAGAAGACCGGGGCGGGGTGCGCCCGGCCGCCGAAGATCACCGCCCGCTCGCCCGTCCGCGCCTCGGCCAGCGTCACCTTCCGCCCGGCGGGGTCGATCAGGCGCGTCAGGTCGGGCGGGGTGCGGCGGCCGATGACCGAGGTGTTGGCGTTCACCACACCCGCCCGGATCGTCGCCAGTTCCACCCTGAAGCGCGCGAAATAGGCCGCCTCGAAGGCCGTACGCAGGGCCTCGCGGGTCATCTGCGGGCCGGGCAGGGGAACCCGGATCAGATGCGTCTGGCCGATGAACTGCATGTCCACCGACTGCACCCGCCGCAGCCCGGCGATCGCCACCGGCTCGGCGCGGATCAGCCGCTCGCCCTCGGCCGCCTGTGCGTCAAGGATGCCCGCCAGACGCTCCATGTCGAGCGCGTCGAGCGGCCTGCCAACGGTCGTCACGAAATCGTGCCGCAGGTCGGCCACCACGCAGCCGAGCGCATTGGTGATGCCGGGGCGGGCGGGGATCAGCACCTTCGGGATGCCCAGCTCGCGGGCAATGGCCGAGGCATGCAGCGGCCCCGCCCCGCCGAAGGCGAAAAGCACGAAGTCGCGCGGGTCAAGGCCCATCGAAACCGAGACCATCCGCACCGCCCCCGCCATCTTCACGTTGGCGAGCCGCACCACCGCCTCGGCGGCCGCAATGGCCGAAAGCCCCAGCGGCCGCCCCAGCCTGTCTTCGAACGCAGCCCGTACGGCCGCCAGCGCGACACCCCCCTCGACCGACTTCAGCTTGCCCGGATCGAGCCGGCCAAGCAGCAGGTTGGCATCCGAAATCGTCGGCTCCGTGCCCCCCCGCCCGTAGCAGATCGGCCCCGGCCGGGCGCCCGCGCTTTCGGGCCCCACTTCCAAGAGCCCGCCCGCGTTCACCCGCGCGATCGACCCGCCGCCCGCGCCCACCGTGCGGACATCGACCATCGGCACATGGATCGGCATCGCGTATTCGATCTCGATCTCGTTCGACACCGGCGGCTCCGCCCCCCGGATCAGCGCCACGTCGGTCGAGGTGCCGCCCATGTCATAGGTGATCAGATCCTCCATTCCCGCCGCCCGGCCGGTAAAGGCCGCGGCGATGACACCCGAGGCGGGGCCCGACATCACCGTCTTGGCGGCCTCGCGCGCCACCGTCCGGGCGCTGACCATACCGCCATTGCCGCTCATCACCAGAAGCTCGCCGGGATAGCCGCGCGCCGCCAGATCGCCCGTCAGGCGCGTCAGGTAGCGGTCGAGGATCGGCTGCACCGAGGCATTGACCGCCGCCGTCACCCCGCGTTCGTATTCCCGCGCCTCCGACAAGAGCCGGTGGCCGAGCGTGACGTAGCCGTTCGGCCAGAGCCCGGCCAGGATCTCGCCCGCCCGCAGTTCGTGGGCGGGGTTGGCGTAGGAATGCAGGAAATGGACGACGACCGACACGCAGCCCGCGTCCAGCAGGCGCCGGGCGGCGGCCTCCAGCGCCGCATCGTCAAGCGCCGTGACGACGCGGCCTTCGGCATCCATCCGCTCGGGGATTTCCAGGCGCAGGTCGCGCGGGATGACGGGCACGAAGCCGCCGGTCATGCCATAGGCGCGCGGCCGGGTGCGGCGGCCAAGCTCCAGCACGTCGCGGAAGCCTTCGGTGGTGATCAGGCCGGTGCGGGCGAGCTTCCTTTCCAGGACGGCGTTGGTGGTGGTGGTGGTGCCGTGGACGATCAGCGCGGTGCGCGACAGGTCGGCCCCCGCCTCGGCCAGCGCGGCCAGGACGCCGTCGGCCTGGTTGTCCGGCGTCGTCGGCACCTTGGCCAGCCGCACGGCTCCGGTCGCCGGGTCGAGAAGCACAAGATCGGTAAACGTGCCGCCCACATCGGCGCCGACGACAAGCCCGTCCTGCAGCCCGCCTGCTTCCGTCCTCATGCGCGCACCGGCCCCGGGTCCCCCGTGAGTGTTCGTTTGTACACAAATGATGCCCGCACGGCCCGAAAAGTCAACCGCCGTGGCAAGGACCGGCCGGCCGCCACGCCGCCTGCCCCTTGCCTGATCCGCCCGCCTGCGCGACACAAGAGGCGATACCACAGGGAAACGGCGGATGGACGGGCGGAACGGGCATGGCGGCGAAGCGGAGCGCGTCAACGTCTCCGGACTGAAGGAATGGCTCATCGCCTGGGGCCCCGGCCCGCGCCGCATCGTGGCGATCGCCGGCGCGCCGGGGTCGGGCAAGTCCACGACCGCCGGCAAGATCGTGGGCGCCGTCAACCGGGCCCGCCCCGGCACAGCGGCGCTTCTGCCGATGGACGGCTTTCACTACGACGACGCGGTCCTGCGCGAGATGAAGCGCCTGCCCTGGAAAGGCGCGCCCGACACCTTCGACGTCGGCGGCCTCCGCGCCCTTCTGGAACGGCTGCGCCGGAACGACGAGGATTTCGTCGCCGTGCCGGTCTTCGACCGCTCGATCGAGATCGCACGGGCCGGGGGGCGGCTGATCCCGCAAGCGGCCGACATCATCGTCTGCGAAGGCAACTACCTGCTTCTGGACCGCGCGCCCTGGACGGCCCTCCGGCCCTTCTTCGACCTCAAGGTGCTGATCGAGGTCAGCGAGCCGGTGCTGCGGGCACGCCTGACGCGGCGCTGGGAAGGCTTCGGGATGGATGCCGAAGGCGTGCGGCGGAAACTCGAGGAAAACGACCTGCCGAACGGCCGCGCCGTCATCGCCGAAAGCCGGGGCGCCGACCTGATCCTCGCGACATGACCGCCACCGGCCCCGGCGGCGCGCTCGCGGTGATCGACCACGGCAAGACCAATGTCCGGGTGCTTGTCCTCGATCCCGCCGGGCGGGTGATCGGCGCGGAAGGCACCCCCAACCTCGTGCGGCCAGGGCCGCCCTGGCGCCACCACGACCTCGCGGCGCTGTCGGGCTGGGTCTTCGCCGCGCTCGCCCGCCTCGCGGCGCGGCACGGGGTGCGGGCGGTCGTCCCGGCGGGCCACGGCTCGGGCGGCGTGCTGGTCACGGCCGACCCCGATGCCGGCGGCGACGGCGCCGCGCTGCCGATGCCGGACTACGAGGAACCCTTTCCCCCACCGCTCGACGCGCTCTACCGGCCGCTCGCCGGCGGCTTCCTCGACCGGGGCAGCGCGGTGATGATGGCCTCCACCCATCAGGCGCGCCAGCTTTTCCGTATGCAGGCCGAGGCGCCACAGGCGGTCGCCGGCGCGGCGCATTACCTGTCGGTGCCGCAATACTGGGCCTGGCGGCTTTCCGGCGTGGCGGTGTCGGAATTCTCGACCCTCGGCGCGCAGTCGCACCTGTGGAACGTGGCCGACCGGGTCTGGACGCCGATCGTCAGGGCAATGGGCTGGGGGCGCCTTCTGCCGCCGCCGGTGCCGTCCCACACCGCGCTCGGGACCCTCCGGCCCGGGCTTGCCGCTCGCTACGGCATGCCCCCGGGGATGACAGTCTTCGCCGGCGGGCACGACAGCAGCCTGAACTTCCACCGCTACCGCGCGGCCGGGCTCTCGGGACTGACGCTGGTGTCGACCGGAACCTGGATCGTGGCGATGTCGGACGGGGCCGACCCGACGCGGCTGGACGAGGCGCGGGGGATGACGCTGAACAGCGACACCGAAGGCCGCCCGGTCGGCGGCGCGCTGAACATGGGCGGGCGGGCCTTCGCGATGATCGCGGGAAAGGCGGGGGCGGCGCTGGCCGCGACCGACCCGGCAGAGGTGGCGGCGGCGGTCAAGGCGGGGACGATGGCGCTGCCGTCCTTCACGCCCGATGACGGGCAATTTCCCGGCAGCGGCCGGCAGGGCCGGATCGTCGGCCCCGACCCCGCCACCCCCGCCGCCCGCCGCTCCGTGGCGGCGCTCTACGCGGCGCTTCTGACCGAGGCCACGGTGCGCGCGCTGGGGGCCACAAGCCGGGTCGTGCTGGACGGCACCTTCCTGTCCGATCCGCTCTACGCGCCCCTTGTCGCCGCGCTTCTGCCCGCCACCCCGGTCTTCACTTCGCGCGAAACGGCAGGCGTCGCGGCCGGGGCGGCGATGCTGGCGCGGCGGGGCGAAGGCAGCCCGGCCGATGTGCCGCTCGACCGGGCCGCGACGCTTGCGGTGCCGGGCCTGCCCGACTATGCGGAAAGCTGGCGGCGCTTCGCCGAGGGCGCGGGCGGATCGGGCGCGGAAACGACGGGGGCAGGGCGATGACGGACGAGGAAAAGAAGCTCCGGTCGGCGATGGTCGAGACCTGCCGGAAGATGAACGCGGTCGGGATCAACCAGGGCACCTCGGGCAACCTGTCGGTCCGCCACGGCGAGGGCTTTCTGATCACGCCCTCGTCGATGCCCTACGACATCATGCAACCCGAAGACCTGGTCGAAATGGACTTCGCGGGCACCTATTCCGGTCGCCGTCCGTCGTCGGAATGGCGCTTTCACCGCGACATCCTGAAGGCGCGGGGTGATGTGAGCGTGGTGCTGCACACCCATTCGCTGGCCGCCACGACGCTGGCCTGCCACCACCGGACGATCCCGGCCTTCCACTACATGATCGGCGTCGCGGGCGGCACCACGATCCGCTGCGCGCAGTACGCGACCTTCGGCACGCAGGAGCTTTCCGACGCCGCGCTGACCGCGCTCGAAGGGCGCAAGGCCTGCCTTCTGGGCCAGCACGGCCAGATCGCGCTCGGCACCTCGCTCGAGGGCGCGCTCTGGCTCGCGGTCGAGGTCGAGACGATCGCCAGGATGTACCTCGGCGCGCTGGCGCTGGGCGAGCCGCCGGTGCTGAGCGACGAGGAAATGGAGCGCGTCATCGGCCAGATGAAGCGGATGAGCTACGGGCTGGGGCCTGAGTCCGAGGGCTCGAACGATGTGGCGCGGCCACGGCAGCACTGAGCCGCGAAGCGATGCGAACCGGCGCAGAAAATCCTTCACGAAGGATTTTCCGGCGAGCAGAATTTTCGTTAAAATTCTGCACCTTCGGGCCGGCCTGCCTGCTCCCCACCCCATCCCTCGCCCATGCCACCAACCAGTCCTTCGTCCTCCTCCTGCCCACCGGCTACTACATGGCCGGCGGCCTCGCCGCGGTCGTCCTTACCCTCATCGTCGCCACCGCCCTGTCGCCCGCCCGGGTCGCGGCGCTCTACCGCCCGCTCCGCCTCCTCCCCATCCCCCGCCACGCCGCCCCGGTCCTGACCAGCCTCGCCTCCGCCGCGACCTTGTCCGCCGCCACCGCGATCGGTGCCCTCGGCCCCCCGGACCCGACCCGCAACCTCCTGCCGCTCCTCGTCTGGACGGTCTTCTGGACCTTACTCGTCGCGCTTCAGGGCCTGACCGGCGGGGCCTGGCGCCACCTCAACCCCTTCACCGGCCCCTTCGCGCTGGCCCGCGCGCTCGGCTGGCGCCCGCCCCTCCGGCTGCCGCAGGGCACCGGCCACTGGCCCGCGCTCGCCTTCTTCCTCGCCATCGTCGCGCTTCTCCTCGTCCACGTCACCCCCGCCTCGCCCCGCCTCCTCGCATGCCTCGTCCCCCTCTGGTGGCTTACCCACCTCGTCCTGACGCTGCTTTTCGGCCGCCGCTGGCTAGTCCGTGGCGAGCCGATGACCGTGCTCCTGCGCGCCTACGCGCTGATCGCCGCAACCGGCTGCCGCGCCGGGCGCCTCCGCCTCGGCCTTCCCGGATGGCGCAGCCTCGGCCGCGCCGCGCCGCCCCTGCCGCTGGCGCTCATGATGCTCGCGCTCCTCGCGGCGGGCAGCTTCGACGGGCTTTACGAAACCTTCTTCTGGTTCGCCCTGACCGGCCAGAACCCGCTGGAGTTCCAGGGCCGCTCCGCCGTCATCGGCCAGAACCTCGCGGGCGTTCTCGCAGCACTCCCCCTCCTCGCCGCTCTCTACTGGTCCTGCCTGCGCGCCGGCCTCGTCCTCGCCGGGCAGGCGCAGCGCACCGCCGAGGCCTTCCGCAGCTTTGCGCCCGCGCTTCTGCCGATCGCGCTCGGCTACCACATCGCGCATTTCCTCCCCTCGTTCCTCATCGAGATACAGGCCCTCCCCATCGCCCTCAGCGACCTCCTCGGGCGCGGCTGGGATATCTTCGGCCATGCGCGCGGCCATGTGAGCACCGGCCTCTTCAACCGCCTCGACACCGTCCGCCTCCTCTGGCTCGTCCAGGCCGGCGCGGTGGTGGCGGGCCATGCGGCGGCGATCCTCTACTCCCACGCGCTCGCGCTGCGGATGTTCCCCGACCGGCGGCGCGCCGCACTCGCCGGGGCGCCGCTCTCGGCCTTCATGCTGGCCTACTCGCTCTTCGGTCTCTGGCTTCTTGCCAGCCCGCGGGGGGTCTGAGCCATGGGGCGCGGCCGGGGCGGCCTTTGACGCCGCCCCCGCATCCGTGCGAGCCTTCCGCCCATGAACAAATCCGCCCCCGCCTTCACCCTTCCCTCCGTCTGCCCGCATGACTGCCCCTCGACCTGCGCGCTCGATGTCGAGGTCATGGCCGACGGCCGCGTCGGGCGCCTGCGCGGCGCGGACATGGACTACACGGCCGGCGTGATCTGCGCCAAGGTCGCGCGCTATGCCGAACGGCTCTACCACCCCGACCGGCTGCTGAAGCCGCTTCTGCGCACCGGACCGAAAGGCAGCCGCCAGTTCCGCGAGATCGGCTGGGACGAGGCCCTGGACCGCACCGCCGAAGGGTTCCTCAAGGCCGAGGCGGCGCTGGGGCCCGAGGCGGTCTGGCCCTACTTCTACGCCGGCACGATGGGCCTCGTGCAGCGCGACGGGATCGAGCGGCTGCGGCATGTGAAACGCTACTCGCGCCAGTATTCCACAATCTGCGTGAACCCCGCCTGGACCGGCTTCATCGCCGGCACCGGCCGCCTTGCCGGCCCCGACCCGCGCGAAATGGCTCTGTCGGACTGCGTGGTGATCTGGGGGACGAACGCGGTGGCCACCCAGGTCAACGTGATGACCCATGCGATCCGGGCGCGGAAGACGCGCGGCGCCAGGATCGTCGTCATCGACATCTACGACAACGACACGGTGAAGCAGGCCGACCTCGGCCTGATCCTGCGCCCCGGAACCGACGCGGCGCTGGCCTGCGCGGTGATGCACGTGGCGTTCCGCGACGGCCATGCCGACCGCGCCTACATGGCCCGCTTCGCCGACGATCCCGCAGGGCTGGAAGCGCATCTGCGGACGCGGACGCCGGAATGGGCGGCCGCGATCACCGGGCTGGGGGTCGATCAGATCGAGGCCTTCGCGGCCCTCGTCGGCACCACGAAGCGGACCTACTTCCGCCTCGGCTACGGCTTCACCCGCAGCCGCAACGGCACCGTCTCGATGCACGCCGCCACCTCCATCGCCACCGTTCTGGGGTCATGGGCGCAGGAAGGCGGCGGGGCGTTCCACAACAGCAACGCGATCTACCACCTGAACAAGACGATGATCGAGGCGCCGGACGCGCGCGACCCCACCGTCCGCGTCCTCGATCAGAGCCGCATCGGCGCGATCCTGACCGGCGAGGCCGAGGCGCTGATGGGCGGGCCGAAGGTCGCGGCGATGCTGATCCAGAACACCAACCCGATGAACGTCGCCCCCGAACAGGCCAGGGTGCAAGCGGGCTTCGCGCGCGAGGATCTCTTCACCGTCGTGCACGAGCAGTTCCTGACCGACACCGCCGTGATGGCCGACATCGTGCTGCCCGCGACGATGTTTCTCGAGCATGACGACATCTACCGGGGCGGCGGGCACCAGTATGTGATGTTCGGGCCGAAGGCCGTCGACCCCCCGGAAGGCCCGCGCGAGAACCATGTCGTGATCGGCGAACTGGCCGGTCGCCTCGGGGCGGAGCATCCGGGCTTCGCGATGACCCCGCGCGCGCATATCGACTGGCTCCTGCGCAACTCCGGCTGGGGAACGCTCGCCGAACTCGAGGCGAAGCGCTGGATCGACTGCCAGCCGGATTTCGCCACGTCGCACTACACCGAAGGCTTCGCCACCCCCGACGGCCGCTTCCGCTTCCGCCCCGACTGGGCGAAGGTGGAATACGACAATATCGGCGCGCTCGGGCCCTGGGCTTCGATGCCGGTCTTTCCCGACTTCTGGCCGGTGACCGAGGCGGCCGATGCCGATCACCCCTTCCGCCTTGCCACCTCGCCCGCGCGGGGGTTCCTGAACTCGACCTTCAGCGAGACGAAGGGGTCGCGGACGCGCGAAGGGCGGCCGACGGTGATGATCCACCCCGAGGACGCGCAGGCGCTGGGGATCGGCGAGGGCGACCGGGTCTGCCTTGGCAACCCGCGCGGCCAGGTGGTGCTCTTCGCCCGCCTCGGCGGCGGGGCGCAAAGGGGCGTGCTGATCGCCGAAGGTCTCTGGGCCAACGGCGATCACGACGGCGGCGTCGGGATCAACACGCTGACCGGCGCGGAGTCCATTGCGCCTTTCGGCGGCGTGGCGTTCCACGACACGCGCGTCTGGCTCAGGCCGGGCTGACGGGGGCGGTTCCGGAGCGGGAGGGAGAGGCTGGGGGCGCCTGCGGCAGGATTCCTTCCCAACCCCCGATCCAATAGCCGTCCCCTCCCCCCTCGGGGGGGAGGGAGAGGGTGGGGGCACCCTAGCCGGAAGCCCGATCCCCCTCGCGCCTCAGGGCAACCGGCATGGCCGACCCTCCACCGGAGGATCGTCTGGTGATGCCGGAACCAGGCGAGGCTCGCCGCAGCCCCGATCATTTGTTACCGTTAAGGAACGTCTGAAGAACCTGCCACTTTCGGTGTGATCTGGTAGGCTTGGGCAACCCTGCAAGGAGCCGCGCCGATGCCGAAGCAGCCCGCCTTTCTCGGTCTTCGCGATGCGATGAAGAAGAA
>JBJXFU010000102.1:0-17076 GCA_046155885.1 Paracoccaceae bacterium | reverse complement strand
CCCCCTTCCCCATCTGCGTCGTCCCGCCCCCGGATCAGGGCGCAGCGACGGCCGCGGTGATCGAGGCGATCACTTCCGAGGCCTTGGCGAATTCGGCCTCGCGGTTGTCGATCCGGTGGCGCCGGGCGATCCAGGCGAAGTCGGTGTAGCTGGCCCAGACCTGGCCGCTTTCGTCCTGGCTGACCAGAAGCCGCACCGGCCAGTCGAGGCCGGCCTCGGCCCTGGCCTGCACGAAAAGCGTGCCGAGCGCGGGGTTGCCGAAGTTCAGAAGCACCGAGGGCCGCACCTCGATCCCCTCGGCGGCGGCAAGCGCGGCCTGGTCCACTTCGTAGAAGAACATCAGCTTCTTGTCGGCGATATCGGCCTTCAGGCGCCGGATCGTCTCGTCCATGCCATAGGCGCTTTTCACCATGACGACGCCGCTGCCGGTCAGAGCCGGCGCATCCGCGGCGAAGGCGGGCGTCAGGCCCGGCGCGGCGGCCGCGGCGAAGGCGAGTGCGACACAGCCCGCAAGCAGGGCGGATCGGCGGGTTCGGATCATCTGTCATCTCCTTTTCGGCACTGCCCGCGAACGAGAGCGGGCTCGCGCGAAGACTGACCGCACGGGGCGCCCAGGTGAAATGCCGATTGGCTTTCACGTCGATGCGGTTCACGCATGACGGGGGCGGGGAGGACGGCGGCCCGGACAGGAGCGCCTGACCGGGCGGCGCGCCGCACCCCGATGGCGGGCGCCGTTCGCTTTCCGCCGGGCCGCAGAGGACGGCAATTCCGCGCGCCCGGACGATGCGATAGAAAGGGCGCGTGCCCACTCCGGCGGGGCCCGCGCCCCGGGGCTTTTTCGACCAGGGGCGGCGCTCGGGAGGTGCGACATGTTGAAACGCCACCGCCGCTTTCTCGCCGCGCTCGCCTTCGGGCTTCTGGCCGCCGCCGCCGTCCCGGCGGGCGGCGCGGTTCCGCGCGCGTTGGTCGGCGTCGACCTTTTCTGCGCGGCCTACCTTCTTCTGATGGCGCATTTCGCCCGCGGACTGACGCCCGACGAGCTTCGCCGGCATTCCGGCGAGGCCGACGAGGGTGTGGCCGCGATCCTGCTTCTCGGCATCGCGGTGGTGGCGCTCAGTCTGGCGCTGGTCTTCGGCGTCGTCGCATCCGGGGCCTGGCGGGCGGGCGAGCTGGCGCTGGCCATCGCCGGCCTTCCGCTTTCATGGGCGATGCTGCAGACGCTTTTCGCCTTGCACTACGCGCGGCTCTTCCATGCCGGGCCGAGTGCGGCCGGTGGCCTGCGCTTCGAGGCGACGCCCGAGCCGGGCATCTGGGACTTCCTCTACTTCTCGTTCACCGTCGGGATGACGGCGCAGGTCTCTGACACCGTGGTGACGAACGGAGCGATGCGGCGCATGGTGTTGGGCCACGCGGTTCTGAGCTTCTTTTTCAACGCGGTCATCCTGGCGCTTGCGGTGAACGCGGCGGCGACGGCCGCGCGCTAGCTTCAGGGCGCAAGCCGCATCCGGTTCGTGACCGTGCCGGTCGCCGGATCGAAGGCCACCGCCTCGCCGTCCCTGGTCACCACCAGCGCCCAGCCGGGGCCCAGCGTGATGGCCTCGGCCGTCACGCCGTCGGGCAGCCTGACCCCCCCGGGCAGCGCGGGGCCCGAGACCATCTCGGGCAATCGGGTGACAAGCAGCCCGACAATCGCTATGAGCCCGACAATCATCGTTCCGGCGAGAAGGCCGGTCAGAAGCCTCAGGAAGCGCACCGTCCGGTCAAGGCCCGGGGGCATCGGGGGAGGCATCGGGGGGGGCATCGGGTCTCCCGGCGGAGGGGCGCCGGGCGGTGGCGCGGCCCCGGCCGGGGGAGCAACCGGAGAAGGCATGTCGGAGGCCGGCATCATCGATCGCGAACCCCGGAGGTTGAGCCTGGTGATCGGGGCGGACCCGCCCGGCCGCCTTGATAAGGCGCTGGCCCGCGACGCGCCAGCGGAATGGGACCTGTCGCGGTCGCGACTGACGCGGCTGATCGCCGGGGGCGCGGTCAGCCGGGGCGGCAAGCCGGTCACCGATCCGAAGGCGGCGGTCGCGGCCGGCGACAGGCTTGAAATCGCGCTGCCCCCGCCCGCCGAGGCGCGCGACGCGCCCGAGGACATCCCGCTCGACGTGGTCTTCGAGGACGACGACCTGATCGTCATCGACAAGCCGGCGGGCCTTGTCGTCCACCCCGCGCCGGGGTCGGCCGGGGGAACGCTGGTCAACGCGCTTCTGGCGCATTGCGGGGACCGGCTCTCTGGCGTGGGGGGCGCGCGGCGGCCGGGGATCGTGCACCGGATCGACAAGGACACTTCGGGGCTGATCGTCGTTGCCAAGTCCGACCGCGCGCATCACGGGCTGGCCGCGCAGTTCGAACGCCACGATGTCGGGCGCCACTATGCCGCCATCGTCCACGGCACCCCCAACCCGGGCGATCCGCGCCTGATGGGCCTGACCGGGGTCAGCGCCGAAGCCGGCGGGGTGATCCGCATCGCCACCCAGATCGGCCGGCACCGCAGCGACCGGCAGCGCCAGGCGGTGCTGGCCGCCGGCGGGCGCCACGCCGTCACCCGCTTCCGCGTGACCGAGGCGCTCGGCCCCGCGCCCGCCGCTGCGGCGCTTGTCGACTGCTGGCTGGAAACCGGCCGCACGCACCAGATCCGGGTCCACCTGTCGCATGCCGGGCATGCGCTGATCGGCGATCCGGCCTATGGCGGTCACCGCCGTCTGTCGCCGAAGGCCCATGGCGCGGCCGAGGCGGCGGCCTTCCCGCGCCAGGCGCTGCACGCTGCGACGCTGGGTTTCCGCCATCCGGTCAGCGGCGAGGCGCTTTCGTTCTCTGCACCGCTGCCGGACGACATGGCCCGCCTGGCCGAAGCACTTCGCGGTTCCGCCGGGGGATCGCCGGGGTGAACTTCGGCACCGTCCTTACCTGGATCGAGATCCAGCTTCTGGTGCAGGCGGTGGTGATCGTCCGCATCCTCTTGCGCGAAGACCGGGACCCGGCGGTGCGGACCGCCTGGATACTCGTCGTCCTGTCGGTTCCGATCCTTGGCGCGGTCGTCTACCTGACCTTCGGCGAGGCGCGCATCGCCCGACTTGCCCGGCGGCGGATGAGCGCGGCGATCGAGGGCCTGCCGAAGACGCCGCCGGGGTCTGCCGCCGGGCCGCGCTGGACGCCCGAGGTGACCCTTGCCGCCGCCGTCGCCCGGGCCGAGGCGGTGAACGGGCTGCTGGCGACGGCCGGCAACCGGGTCGAACTTCTGCCCGACGCGCCGCCGGCCATCGACCGCCTGATCGCCGATATCGACGAGGCGAAGCGCCATGTGAGCCTTTGCTTCTACATCTGGCTTCCCGACGAGACCGGCGCGCGGATCGCCGACGCGGTGGTGCGCGCGGCACGGCGCGGGGTGGCCTGCCGCTGCCTCGCCGACGGGCTGGGCGCGCGCCACTACATCGCTTCGCCGCACTGGGACCGGATGGGGGCGGCCGGGGCGCGCCTGGCGGTGGCCTTCCCCTTCCGCTTCGCCTCGCTGCGGGCCTTGCGGGCGCGCATCGACATCCGCAACCACCGCAAGATTGCGATCATCGACGGCGAGGTGGCGCATACCGGCAGCCAGAACCTTGCCGACCCGGAATTCCGCATCAAGGCCGCCTACGCCCCCTGGGTGGACATCATGGTCCGGGTCACCGGGCCTTCGGTCTGGCAGATGCAGTACCTTTTCCTTTGCGACTGGGTCACCCATTCCGGCGAAGGCGAGGCGGCGGAACTGCTGGACCACCCGGCCCCGGCGCCGGCCGGCGACGGCGGCGTGGCGGTTATCGGCAGCGGGCCGGAACTGCAGCCGAACGCGGTTACCGACATCTTTCAGGCCGTGGTCGCGGCGGCGCGGGAAAGTGTCGAGATCACCACCCCCTACTACGTGCCGGACCAGGCGCTGCATCAGGCCATCGTCGCGGCGGCGACGCGTGGCGTGCGGGTCCGGATGATCCTTCCGGCGCGCAACGACAGCTTCATCGTCGCCCACGCGAGCCGGAGCTTCTACAAGAGCCTTTTGTCCGGCGGGGTCGAGATATTCGAGTATCAGGGCGGCTTCCTGCACGCCAAGGCGCTGGTCGCCGATGGCCGGCTGGCCGTCGTCGGGTCGGCCAACATGGACCGGCGCAGCTTCGATCTGAACTACGAGAACTGCCTTCTGACCGGGGACGCGGGGCTCGCCGCCGCGCTGGAGGTCCGGCGTACGGCCTGGCTTGCGCGGTGCCGCGCGGTCGGCCTGGACGAGGTGAGGGGCTGGAGCCGCGTGCGGCGCATCCAGAACAACCTCTTCGTGCTCTTCGCGCCGCTGCTGTGACGGCGCGCCGCCGCGGGCCGGTCGCCTTCGCCTCGCCTGTAACACCCCTGACAAGCGCGTGACCTGCCGTTCCGCCGCCTCGCCTTGCGACGGAATGAGGTTCATCCTTCGTTAAGGAAGTTGTGCGACCGGAGGGCCTTCGCGAAGCGTTGCGCCGGCCGCATGGCCGGGTTGCCGGACTTGCGCCGGCCGCAGGCCGCACCTAGTTTCACGGGTCCCCGTCCGCGTTCCGTTCCAGGGCGCGCCGGCCGCGAGGGGGCAGAGGAGGGTCAGTGATGTCGTCGAGCTACGCCAATCTTCCCGCACCCAGCCCCGAACAGGGCCTGAACCGCTATCTGCAGGAAATCCGCAAGTTCCCGCTTCTGGAGCCGGAAGAGGAATACATGCTGGCCAAGGCCTGGGCCGACCGACAGGATTCCGGCGCCGCGCACCGGCTTGTCACCTCGCACCTGCGCCTCGCCGCGAAGATCGCCATGGGCTACCGCGGCTACGGACTGCCGCAGGCCGAGGTGATTTCGGAAGCCAATGTCGGCCTGATGCAGGCGGTCAAGCGCTTCGATCCCGAGCGCGGCTTCCGCTTGGCCACCTATGCCATGTGGTGGATCCGCGCCGCGATCCAGGAATACATCCTGCGGTCGTGGAGCCTGGTGAAGCTCGGCACCACCTCGGCGCAGAAGAAGCTGTTCTTCAACCTGCGCAAGGCCAAGTCGAAGATCGGCGCGCTGGAGGAAGGCGACCTGCGCCCCGAGAACCTGGCGCAGATCGCCCGCGACCTCAATGTCTCGGAAAAGGAAGTGGTGGACATGAACCGCCGCCTCAGCGGCGGCGACGCCTCGCTGAATGCCACCGTCGGGTCCGACGGCGAAGGCACCGCGCAGTGGCAGGACTGGCTTGAGGATACCGACGCCGACCAGGCGGGGGACTACGAGGCCGCCGACGAGCTTTCGGCCCGGCGCGCGCTTCTGGAAAGCGCCATGGTCACTTTGAACCAGCGCGAGAAGGACATCCTGACCGAACGCCGCCTGCGCGACGATCCGGTGACGCTGGAAGACCTCTCGGCCCGCTACGAGGTCAGTCGCGAGCGCATCCGGCAGATCGAGGTGCGCGCCTTCGAGAAGCTGCAGCACCGGATGCGCGAGCTGGCGAAGGAAAAGGGGATGCTGGAGGAGGCGTGAGCCCTCAGGCAAGCCCGCGCAGGAACGCCGCGACCGCGCCGAAAAGCTCCGCGTCATGGCCGACCCAGACATGGCCGCCGGTCGGGTAGATCAGAAGCCGCGCGCCTGCCACGTACGCCGCGATGTGGCGGGCGGCGTCGGCGGTCAGGAAGCGGTCGTCTTCCAGCGAAATGGCCAAGGTCGGCGCGCGCACCCTGTCAAGCGCCTGCGGGGAGGGGTTCCCCGCCTGCGCGGCGTCCACCAGAAGGCCCCGCGCCCGGGCGCTGACCGGAAGAATCCCCCGAAGGATCGCCCGCACCCGGGCCCGTTCGTCGGGCGGCGCGGCATGAACCAAGGCCGGGTCGGTGGCCAGAAGCGTCGCGATCATCCGGTCTTCGGCCAGTCCGATCCCCGCCCAGAACAGGAAATCCGACCTCAGCCCGAAGCGCATCACCGCTGCGCCCCCCGGATCGGGGCGCATCGGCGGGCGGTTCGGGGCGTAGGCGGCAGGCACGATGGGGACGAGCGCGGCGCAGCGGGCGGGGTGCCGGATCGCGAATTCGATGGCCGAAATCGCCCCCGCCGATCCCCCCAGCACCGGCAGCCGCGCGATGCCGAGGTGGTCGAGCAATTCGGCCAGTGCGTCGGCCTGATCGGCGGGCGTCGGGTTCTCGGGGCAGTCCGACCCCAGATAGCCGAAGCGCGAGGGCGCGATCACCCGCCAGCCCCCCCGCGAAAGCCGGCGCGCAAAAAGCAGGCCTTGATCGTAGCCGCCCCCGGTGCCGTGCAGTATCAGGAGCGGCGCGCCCGAGCCGGCCTCGGCCCATTCCACCTGCCCGAAACGCGTCGGGATCGTGCCGGACGGGTCGGTCCTGCCCGCCCGGACCGCCGCCATGTCGCTGCGATAGCCGGCCCATGTCCAGCCGCCGCCCAGGGCCAGCGCACCCAGACCGAGCACCGTCCGCCGCCGCATGCAGGACCCTCCGTCCGTTGACAGATGCAGGTAGCGGCCACGGCGCGCGGCACGCCTTGATCCAGATCAGCGCCCCCCTTATTTGTCGCCGCGCGAAGACTCCGGGCCGGAATGCTTGCGGACATTCCGGTGCCTCCGGCCAGGCAAGAGCCTTGCCCCACCCGTGGCGCGCGGGTAAGCCTGAACCCCGCCGGACCGCAAAGGGACAGGGCCATGAAAACCGTCAACTGGGGCGTCCTCGGGGCCGCCAACTTCGCGCTGAACCACATGGCCCGCGCCCTCCACGAGGCCGACGGCGCGCGCTTCGCCGCGCTCGCCACCGGAACCCCCGCCAAGGCCGAGCCCTTCCGCGCCTTCCAGCCCGACCTGGCGGTGCACCCCACCTACGAGGCGCTTCTGGCTGACCCCGCCATCGACGCCGTCTACATCCCGCTGCCGAACCACCTGCACGTCGAATGGACGCGGAAGGCGATGGAGGCGGGCAAGCATGTCCTGACCGAAAAGCCCATCGCGATGAAGGCCGCCGAGATCGACGCGCTGATTGCGCTGCGCGACAGGACCGGCCTGCACGCCACCGAGGCCTACATGATCGTCCACCACCCGAACTGGCAGAAGGCGCGCGCGCTGGTCCGGTCGGGCGCCATCGGCGCGGTGCGCCATGTGGACGCGCATTTCACCTACGACCTGCGCGACATGGAGAACGTCCGCAACCGCCCCGAGACCGGCGGCGGTTCGCTGCCCGATATCGGGGTCTATACCTTCGGCTCGGCCCGCTGGATCACTGGCGCGGAACCCCTGCGCCTGTCGTCACGCATCACCCGCGAGAATGGCGTCGATGTCTTCGCGCTGGTGCAGGGCGACATGGAAGGGCCGGGCGGCCGCTTCACCTACCACTCGATGACCTCGATGCGCCTTTTCCCCCGGCAAGAGGTGGTGTTTCAGGGCGAGACGGGCCTGATCCGCGTCACCGGCCCCTTCAACGCGGGGCTTTTCGCCGAGGCGCAGACCACCCTCTGCCGCGCCGGCGCCCATGACGAGGTTTTCCGCTTCCCCGGCGCGCGGCAGTACAAGCTGCAGGTCGAAAGCTTCGGGCGGAGGGTGCGGGAGGGCGCGGCCTATCCCTGGAGCCTGGAGGACGCGAAGGGGACGCAGGCGATGATCGACATGGCGTTCGCGGGGGAAGTCCGGGGCTGACCGCCGCCGCGGGGTCTCTGCCCCCGCACCCCCGGGATACTTGAAGAGCGAAAATGCGCAGACGCGAGGCTTCCGAAACGGGGTGCCGGAGACTGCGCCTACACCATCCCCTCAAGGTCGTCGATCATCCCCGCGATCATCCCCAGCCCCTTGCCCCAGAAGGCCGGGTCGCTTGCGTCCAGCCCGAAGGGCGCGAGCAGCTCGCGGTGGTGCTTCGACCCGCCTGCCTTCAGCATGTCGAAGTACTTGTCCTGGAAACCCGGCAGCCCCTCCTCGTAGACGGCATACAAAGCGTTCACCAACCCGTCGCCGAAGGCATAGGCATAGACGTAGAAGGGCGAATGCACGAAGTGGGGGATGTAGGACCAGAAGGTCTCGTAGCCTTCCATGAACTCGAAGGCCGGCCCCAGGCTTTCGCCCTGCACGCTCATCCACAGCGCCCCGATATCCTCGGGCGTCAGTTCCCCCTTGGCCCGCGCCGCGTGCAGCTTCACCTCGAAATCGTAGAAGGCGATCTGGCGGACGACGGTGTTGATCATGTCCTCGACCTTGCCCGCCAGCAGGACCTTCCGTTCGGCTGGATCCCTCGCCCCCGCCAAGAGCCGCCGGAACGTCAGCATTTCCCCGAAGACCGAAGCGGTTTCGGCCACCGTCAGGGGCGTGTCGGCCAGCAGTTCGCCCTGCGCCGCCGCCAGCCGCTGGTGCACTCCGTGGCCCAGCTCGTGCGCCAGCGTCATCACGTCGCGCGGCTTGCCCAAGTAGTTGAGCATCACGTAGGGGTGCGCGTCCGTCACCGTGGGGTGCGCGAAGGCCCCCGGCGCCTTGCCGGGCTTGACGCCCGCGTCGATCCAGCCGCCGCCGAAAAAGGGCTCGGCCAGCCGGGCGAGTTCGGGCGAGAAATCCCCGTAGGCCCCCATCACGGTGGCCTTCGCCTCGTCCCAGCCCACCACCCGCGTGACCTCCATCGGCAGGGGCGCGTTACGGTCCCAGACCTGGAGCTTGTCCAGCCCCATCCAGCGCGCTTTCAGCGCATAGTAGCGGTGGGAAAGCTTCGGATAGGCCGCCACCACCGCGTTGCGCAAGGCCTCGACTACCTCGGGCTCCACGTCATTCGACAGATGCCGCCCGTGCATCGGGCTCGGCATCTTGCGCCAGCGGTCCTCGACCTCCTTCTCCTTGGCCAGCGTGTTGTGGACGCGCGCGAAAAGCTTCACGTTCGACCCGAAGCCTTTCGCCAGAGCCCGCGCCGCCGCCTCGCGCCGGGGCCGTTCCTGTTCCGACAGAAGGTTCAGCGCGGCCTCGAGGCTCAGCGGCCCGTCCTCGCCCGCCACCGCGAAGCTCAGCCCCGCCATCGTCTCGTCGAAGAGCTTGTTCCAGGCGCTCGACCCCACCACCGACAGGTCATGAAGGAAAGTCTCGAGTTCGTCTGACAGCTGGTGCGGCTTCATCGCCCGCATGCGGTCGAAGACCGGCTTGTAGCGGTCGAGCGCCGTGCCCGAGGCGACAAGCGCCGCATAGGCCGCGTCACCGATCCGGTTGAATTCGAGGCTGAAGAACACCAGCGGCGTCGTCGCCGTGGTCACCCGGTCCTGGCAGTCCGACAGGAACTTGGCGCGCCCGGCGTCGAGCGTGTTCTGGTAGTAGCGCAGGCCCGCATAAGACATCACCCGCCCCGCCAGCCGCTGGATCGCCTCGTAGCGGGTGACGCAGGCGAGCATCGCCGCCGCGCCAAGCCCGGCGAGGTTTCCCTGATGGTCCGCCGCGAACCCCGCGCAGTCCGCGTCGAGCCGGTCCAGATCGCGCATCACCTCGGGTGCGTCGGGCGCGGTGTAAAGGTCGCTCAGGTCCCATTCGGGCAGGTCGCCGAAGCCCCCGGCCGGGGCCCCGGCCGGCGGGGTGGCGTCGAAGACGGGGCTGGAAACGGGCATGGCGGACTCCCTTGTCGTGGCTGCCGGTCAGATCGCACCTCGGATCGCCGCGAACAAGCGGCAGGCCGCATTTTCGGTTTTCAAATATCCCGGGGGTCCGGGGGCAAAGCCCCCGGCCTCGACGCAAGAAGCGACCTGAGCCCCTGCAGCGTGTCGATCTCGGCCACCGGCTTGTCGCGGCGCCAGCGAAGCATCCGGGGGAAGCGCAGCGCGATCCCCGACTTGTGCCGGGCGCTGGCCTGGATCCCCTCGAAGGCCAGTTCGAACACCAGCTCCGGCGGCACCCGCCTGACCGGCCCCCAGCGTTCCAGCGTGTGGGTCCGCACCCAGTCGGTGATTTCGGCGAATTCCGCGTCGGTGAGCCCGGAATAGGCCTTGGCGAAGGGCACCAGCGCCTCGCCGTCGCGCACCGCGAAGGTGAAGTCGGTGTAAAGGTTCGCCCGCCGCCCATGCCCCGCCTGCGCATAGATCATCACTGCATCGACCGTCATCGGATCGGTCTTCCACTTCCACCAGTCGCCCTTCCTTCGCCCGCTGAGATAGGGCGAGGCGCGGCGCTTCAGCATCAGCCCTTCGGCCCCGGCCACGCGCGACGCTTCCCTGATCGGCGACAGATCGCCCCAGTCCGCGAACGTCGCCTCGGGCGACAGGCGCAGTGGAACCTGCGCGGGCAGCGGGGAAAGCAGCGCCGCCAGCCGCGCGCGGCGTTCGGCGAAGGACAGGGGCCGCAGGTCCGCGCCGTCGTCCTCCAGAAGGTCATAGGCCATCAGGATCGCGGGAGCCCTGGCCAACACCGACTTCGGCACGGTCTTCCGCCCGATCCGCTTCTGCAGGTCGGCGAAGGGCAGGGGGCGCCCCGCTGCCCTGTCCCAGGCCAGCACCTCGCCGTCGATCACCGTGCCGTCCGGCAGGAAATCCGGCGCCTGCGCGAATTCCGGGAAGCGGTCGGTCATCAGTTCCTCGCCCCGCGACCAGAGGTGATGCCGCCCGCCCCGCGCGATCAGCTGGCCCCGGATGCCGTCCCACTTCCATTCCGCCAGCCAGTCGCGCGGATCGCCCAGCGCCGCCGGGTCGCCTTCCAACGGGTAGGCGAGGTAGAAGGGATAGGGACGCGACAGATCACCCGCCCCCTCGCCGGAATGGATGAGGCGCGCGAAGGTCGTCGCGTCCGGGCTCCAGTCACCCATCAGCCGGTGCTGCAACTCGGGCTCGGGCACACCCGTCGCGCGGGACAGCGCACGGGTCATCAGCGTCTGGCTGACACCCATGCGGAATCCTCCGGTGATGAGCTTGTTGTACAGGAACCGCTCCGCCTGCGCCTGCTCTTCCCAGGCCGACAGCACTGCGGCCTTCCGTGCCGCGGGGTCACGCGGCAGCGCCCGCACCTGCCCGATCCGCTCGGCGAGGCTGGTGTCGCTTTCCCGCCCGGGCGGCGGCAGGACCAGCGCGATGGTCTCAGCCAGATCGCCCGTCACCGCGTAGGCATCCTCGAAGAGCCACAAGGGCAGTCCCGCCGCCCCGGCCGCCCAGTCGCGGAGCTCGGTTGCGGTGACCGACCGCTTCGGGCGGCGGCCGGAGAGTAGTGCCACGGTCCAGAGCCGGTCGGCGTCGGGGGACTCGGCGAAATAGCGCGCGAGCGCGTCGACCTTGGCATTGGTCGAGGTTGTGCCGTCGAGTTCGGCGAAGAGGGCGGCGAAGCGCTTCAGGATGCCCTCCTGGCTGACAGAGTACTCACGAACATTCCGTCCCTTGCCAAATCCCCCGCAAAGGATTTGGCCCGGGCGCGTCGAAGCGCCATGCGGAGAGGCCTTCGATGGCTTTTCCCCCCTCTCACTCCACCACCCCTGACCCCGCCATGGCGGCCACCTCTTCCAGCCCCTCCCCCCCGTAGGCCGTCTCCACCACCCCGGCCTCGAACCCTTCGTGCTCCAGCCACCGCCGGAAGCTCGCCGTATAGCCGTGCGTGACGAAGACACGCTCCGCCCCTGTCGCCCGTATCGCCGCGTTCAGCCCTGGCCAGTCGGCATGGTCGCTCAGCGCGAACCCCGTCTCGGCCCCCCGCCTGCGCCTTATCCCGCGCAGCTGCATCCAGCCCGACGCCGTCGCCTCGGCGAAATCTCCGAACCGGCGCGCCCAGGGTGTCGCCCCGGCACCCGGGGGTGCGATGACCAGCGCGCCCGGATGGCTCTTCGCGCCCATGTCCCGCTCGACCCGGATCGTTGCGGGCAAAGGGTACCCCTGTCCCCGCAGGATCGCGTTCACCTCCTCGACCGCGCCATGCGTCAGCACCGGCCCGATCGACGCATCCACGTTGGCCAGCACCCGCTGCGCCTTGCCCAAGGCATAGGCCCCGATCAGCGACACCCGCCCGGCATCGCGGTTCGCCCGCCACCAGCGGTTCAACTCCGCAATCAATTCTTCCTGCGGCCGCCATCGGAAGACCGGCAGCCCGAAGGTGCATTCGCTGATGAAGGCGTCGCACCGCACCGGCTCCCAGGGCTCGCTGACCCCGTCGGGCTCGACCTTGTAGTCGCCCGACACCACCCAGACTTCGCCACCCACCTCGACGCGCACCTGTGCCGATCCCGGCACATGCCCCGCCGGATGGAAGCTGACCGCAGCCCCCCCGATCCGCCGGGTCGCGCCGTAGGGTTCGGTCCCGATCCGGATATCGCCGAGGCGGTGCCGGATTACCGGGGCCGCCCGGTTGGTGGACAGGTACTCCGCCATCCCCGGCCGGGCGTGATCGGAATGCCCGTGGGTAACAACGGCGCGGTCCACCGGCCGCCAGGGGTCGATGTGGAAATCCCCAGCCGGGCAGTAGATGCCCCTGTCGGTGAAAGTCAGGACCGGATCGCGCGCCATGCGCCGCAGGCTAGCGCGCGGGGCGCCGGGATGCCAACCGGGCCGACTTCCGCTCCCCGAACGGGCAAAGCCGGCGCCGTCCGCGAATTCCCGGCTGCGCCGCCCAAGCCCGCGCTTCCCCTTCCGCCCTTCGCCCCCTAAGCTGACCCCCACACCGGGGCGGAAAGCTGCGGTCCTGTGGGGTGGGGCGCATGTCCGGCAGCCATTTCAACGAGATGTACGAAAAGGACGCGGCCCGCGCCCCGTATGCCCGTCTCGAGGACTGGATGCGCT
Organism: Paracoccaceae bacterium; assembly: GCA_046155885.1. GTDB lineage: Bacteria > Pseudomonadota > Alphaproteobacteria > Rhodobacterales > Rhodobacteraceae > JAOADN01. The sequence continues at coordinate 4,317 of JBJXFU010000102.1, read as the reverse complement.
CCATGCCTGCCGAACTGCGCGACATGAAGCAGAAAGAGGCCGAGGCGCTGTTCCGTCGGATCGGCATCACCTTCGCCGTCTATGGCGAAGGCGGCGACCCCGACCGGCTGATTCCCTTCGACATGTTCCCCCGCGTCTTCGCCCAGGACGAATGGCGCCGCCTCGACCGCGGCGTCAAGCAGCGCGCCCGCGCTCTGAACGCCTTCATCGCCGACGTCTACGGCCGCGGCGAGATCATCCGCGCCGGCCGCGTGCCCGCCGACCTGATCTGGCGCAACGAGGCCTACGAAAAGGCCGTCGCCGGCTTCCGCCCGCCGCGCGGCATCTACAGCCACATCGTCGGCATCGACATCGTGCGCACCGGGCCTTCGGACTTCTTCGTCCTTGAAGACAACTGCCGCACCCCCTCGGGCGTCAGCTACATGCTGGAAAACCGCGAGATCATGATGCGGATGTTCCCCGCGCTGTTCCGCGAGAACCGCATCGAGCCGGTCGAGACCTATCCCGAACTGCTGCGCCGAACCCTCGCCTCGGTCGCCCCGGCGAAATGCGAGGGCGAGCCCACCATCGTCATCCTCACCCCCGGTCACTTCAACTCGGCCTACTACGAACACTCCTTCCTGGCCGACCTGATGGGCGTCGAACTGGTCGAGGGCCCCGATCTTTTCGTCGAGAACGGCCTTGTCTGGATGCGTACGACGGAGGGCCCGCGCCGGGTCGACGTGATCTACCGCCGGATCGACGACGCCTTCCTCGATCCCCTCTGCTTCCGCCCCGATTCGCTGCTTGGCGTCCCCGGCCTGATGGATGCCTACCGCTCGGGCGGCGTCGCGCTCTGCTCGGCCCCTGGCGTGGGTGTGGCCGATGACAAGGCGGTCTATTGCTTCGTGCCCGAGATGATCCGCTTCTACCTCGGCGAGGAACCGGTCCTGCCGAACGTGCCCACCTGGCAGTGCGGCAAGAAGGACGAGTTGAAGTACGTCCTTGAACACCTCGCCGATCTGGTGGTGAAGGAAGTGCACGGCTCGGGCGGCTACGGCATGCTGGTCGGCCCGAAATCGACCAGGGACCAGATCGCCGCCTTCGCCGAACGGGTCGTCGCCAAGCCCGGCAACTACATCGCACAGCCGACGCTGGCGCTTTCGACGTCGCCCACTTTCGTCGCCGAAGGCATCGCCCCCCGCCATGTCGACCTGCGCCCCTACTGCCTTGTCGGTGAAAGGGTCGAGCTTGTCCCCGGCGGCCTCACCCGCGTGGCCCTTCGCGAGGGCTCGCTGGTGGTGAACTCCAGCCAGGGCGGCGGGGTGAAGGACACCTGGGTGCTGGCAGGATAGACGGACATGCTCAGCCGCACCGCCACCAACCTTTACTGGATGGGCCGCTACATGGAGCGGGCCGAGATGACGGCGCGGCTTCTGGAAGTCGGCGGCCGCATCGCGCTTCTACCCTCGGCCGGGCATGGCTATCGCAACGAATGGGATTCGCTTCTGCAGGCGGCGGGCACCGCCGACGGCTTCGCGAAGAAGTATGGCGACCCGGTGCAGCGCAACATCGAAAGCTATCTCTTCTTCGAACGCGACAATCCCTCTTCGGTCGCGTCCTGCATCGAACGCGCGCGCGAAAACGGACGCATCGTGCGGACCGCGCTGACCAGCCTTGTCTGGGACGCGCTCAACACCGCCTGGTCGGAACTGCGGCAGCTTGACCGCACGCCGCGATCGGAACTCGAATTGTCGCGCCTGACCGAATGGACGATGCGGCAGACAGCACTTCTGCGCGGCGCCATTGACTCCACCCAGCTCCGCCAGGACGGCTACGATTTCCTGAAGCTCGGCTACAACCTCGAACGCACCGACAACACCGCCCGTCTGATGGACGTGAAATACTATGTCCTCCTCCCGCAGGCCGATTTCATCGGCACCGGCCTCGACACCTGGCAATGGACGACGCTCCTGCGCGCCATGTCGGCCCACCGCGCCTTCCACTGGGCCTACGGGGGCGAGATCACCGCCGCCAAGATGGCGCATTTCCTGATCCTCAATCCCGCCTGCCCGCGCTCGCTCATCGCGTCGGTCCATGCGGCGAACGACCATCTGACGCTGCTCTCGCGCCGCTACCGGGGCTCGACGCCGGCGCAGGCGCGCGCCCGCTCGATGCTCGCCGAACTTGCCGAAACCAACGTCGAGGCGATTTTCGAGGAAGGCCTGCACGACTTCCTTACCCGCTTCATCCGCGAGGCGGCCGAACTCGCCTGCGCGGTGCAGGAAAGCTACCTCTCGGGCGACGCGCCATGATCCTCGAAGTTTCCCATGTCAGCACCTACCGCTACGTCGCGCCGGTCCGGGGTACAGTGCAAAGCCTGCGCCTGACTCCATCGGTCTTCGACGGGCAGCGGACCGAGCAGTGGGAGGTGACGGTCGACTCCGGCCAGAAGGGCGGGGCATTCCGCGACGGGGCGGGGGACTGGGTCGAAGGCTGGTCGGTCCGGGGACCGGTGGACAGCGTGACCGTCCGTGTCCAGGGCCGGGTGGAAACCGAGGACCTGACCGGCATGCTGCGCGGCCACCGCGAATCCGTGCCGCCCGAAGCCTACCTGCGCCAGACCGGCCCGACCCGCGCCGACGCGGCGCTGACCGACCTCGCCCATGCCGCCGGCGCGCCCGCCCGCGACCGGCTCGACCGCGCGCACCGGCTGTCGGCCGCGGTGTCCGACGCCATCGCCTACCGGCCCGGCGCGACCGAGGCCCACACCACCGCAGCCGAGGCGCTGGCGCTCGGCGAAGGCGTCTGCCAGGACCATGCCCACGCCCTCATCGCCGCCGCCCGTGTTCTGGGCATGCCCGCGCGCTATGTCTCGGGCTACCTGCACATCGACTCGGCGGACGACCCGAACGAGGCCGCGCATGCCTGGGCCGAGCTTTGGGTCGAGAGCCTGGGCTGGATCGGCTTCGACGCCGCCAACCGCTGTTGCCCCGATGACCGCTATATCCGCCTTGGCTCGGGCTACGATTCGCGCGACGCCGCCCCCATCCGCGGCATCGCGCGCGGCCGGGGGGGAGAGACGCTCGACGTCTCGGTTGCGGTGCGGCAGGCCGCCCAGTAGGCTCCGCCCGGCCACAGGAAAAAGACACTGCCCATGACCTATTGCGTCGGACTTCTCCTGCACGAAGGGATGGTCCTTCTTTCCGACACCCGAACCAATGCCGGGCTCGACAACATCGCGACCTATCGCAAGATGTTCACCTTCGAGGAGCCGGGCGAACGGGTCATCGCGATCATGACGGCCGGCAGCCTGTCGGTCTCGCAGACCACCATCGCGCGGCTGCGCGAGGCGATCGAGGACCCCGAGGCGACGCCGGCCACGTCGATCATGCAGGCGCCGACGCTGCTGAAGGTGGCCGAGATCGTGGGCGACATGCTGGCGGCGGTGCGCGGCGAGATCGACGAGAAGCTTTCGGCGATGCATCAGGGCGCGTCGGCCTCGATGATCGTGGCGGGGCAGCGCAAGGGCGGGGTGATGCGGATGTTCCTCATTTATCCGGAAGGCAATTTCATCGAGGCGACCGACGACACACCCTTCCTGCAGATCGGCGAGCACAAGTACGGCAAGCCCATTCTCGACCGGGTGGTGAAGCCTTCGACCTCGCTTGCCGATGCCCAGAAGGCGGTGCTTTTGTCGATGGATTCAACGCTTCGCTCGAACCTCTCGGTGGGCATGCCGCTTGATCTGGTGGTGATCGGGCGGGATACGCTGAAGGTCGGCATGACCCGCCGCATCGAGCCCGGAGACGCCGACTTCCGGGCCATGAGCGAGGCCTGGTCGGCAGCGCTGCGGGAAGGGTTCCGCGCGATCAAGGTGTGAGGGGGGCGCGCAAATCTTTGGCCAGAGATTTGCGCGGAAGGCAGGATTTCCTTTGAAATCCTGCGGAAAGCACATCCTCGTCCGAGGATGTGCCCGCCGATGCGCTGATCTTGGGGCAGGGCTGCCGTGCCGCTCCGGTCGGCTTTTCACTTCCGCCGGCGCGGGATCACTCCGGACGGAACCGGCACCGCGATCGTGGCAGGAGCAGGCGCCCGCGCCCGGCCCCAAGTCCTTGCGGACGCTGCATTAATTATCGGCGTTTGCGGCTTTCAAAGGGTGCCAGAAACCCCCCAGCAATATGCCATACGATCGTATGGCTTTAGGTGAAGTTAAGGAACGTCTGAAGAACCTGCCACTTTCGGTGTGATCTGGTAGGCTTGGGCAACCCTGCAAGGAGCCGCGCCGATGCCGAAGCAGCCCGCCTTTCTCGGTCTTCGCGATGCGATGAAGAAGAA
>JBJXFU010000101.1:0-39545 GCA_046155885.1 Paracoccaceae bacterium | reverse complement strand
TTCTTCTTCATCGCATCGCGAAGACCGAGAAAGGCGGGCTGCTTCGGCATCGGCGCGGCTCCTTGCAGGGTTGCCCAAGCCTACCAGATCACACCGAAAGTGGCAGGTTCTTCAGACGTTCCTTAGGTACCTCAACCTGTCCGTTTGGCAAGCTGCTGCCGCCAGTGAGCGGTAGTTGACTCTGCCCCGGCCGCCTGTATAAGCCGCGCGATCCCGGGCCAGCTGCCCGGGGTTTTCATTGGTGTTGGCGGACCCCGCAAGGGGAATCCTGTCGTCCCCGCGAAAGCGGGGAAAGAGGACAACGCCCTTCATGGCCGCCCCCGGGCGGCGCCGAACGAAGGAGATCAGCGGTGACCAAGCGCACCTCTGCCAAGCACAAGATCGACCGCCGGATGGGCGAGAACATCTGGGGCCGTCCGAAATCCCCCGTGAACAAGCGCGAATACGGCCCCGGCCAGCACGGCCAGCGCCGCAAGAACAAGCTTTCGGACTTCGGCACGCAGCTGCGCGCCAAGCAGAAGCTCAAGGGCTATTACGGCGACCTGACGGACAAGCAGTTCCGCAAGATCTATGTCGAGGCCGCCCGGGTGACCGGCGATACCGGCGAGAACCTGATCGGGCTTCTCGAACGCCGACTTGACGCGGTCATCTACCGGGCGAAGTTCGTGCCGACGATCTTCGCCGCGCGGCAGTTCGTGAACCACGGCCACGTCACGGTGAACGGCGCGCGGGTGAACATCGCGTCCTACCGGGTGAAGGAAGGCGACGTGATCGCGCTGCGCGACAAGTCGCGGCAGCTGGCGATCGTGCTCGAGGCGGTGGGGCTCGCCGAACGCGACGTGCCCGACTACATCGAGGCCGACCACCACAGGATGACGGCCACCTTCGTGCGCACCCCGGGCCTGGGCGACGTGCCCTATCCGGTGCGGATGGAGCCGAATCTGGTCGTGGAATACTTCGCGAAGAACTGACGGCGGTGGCGGGGTGAGCCCCGCCCTGCGGCCTGGAACGGGGGTCGCGCGATGGCGCGGCCCTTTTCGTTTGCGGCCGCGGCCCTGCCCGGCCGGCCTGTCCGGTGCCGAAACTGCGGCCAACATCCTGCTGGAATTCCAGCATTCTGCCCGTTACAAGGCCGCGGACGAGGGAGTCACTGCCATGACCGACCTGATCCGTCCCCAGCCGGGGATCATGGATATCGCCCTCTATGAGGGCGGGGCGGCGCATGTGGCGGGCCTGTCGGATGCCGTCAAGTTGTCGTCGAACGAAAACCCCTTCGGCCCGTCCGACAAGGCGAGGGAGGCCTTTTCCCGGGCCGTCCACAAGCTGCACCGCTATCCCTCGACCGACCACGGCCCGCTGCGCCAGGCGATCGGCGAGGTGCATGGGCTCGATCCTGAGCGGATCGTCTGCGGGGCGGGGTCGGACGAGGTCATCCACTTCCTCTGCCAGGCCTATGCCGGGCCGCGCACCGAGGTGGTGTTCACCGAACACGGGTTCCTGATGTACCGCATCTCGGCCCTTGCCGCCGGCGCGAAGCCGGTGGCGGTGCCCGAGCGCGAGCGGACGACGGATGTGGACGCGATCCTGGCCGCCTGCGGGCCGAAGACGCGGCTGGTGTTCGTGGCCAACCCCAACAACCCGACCGGCACGATGGTGGGGCTGCCGGAACTCGAACGTCTGGCCAACGGGCTGCCGCCGCAGGCGATCCTCGTCATCGACGGCGCCTATGCGGACTATGTGAAGGACTACGACGGCGGCGCGCGGCTGGCTACCGACCGGCCGAACGTGGTGATGACGCGGACGTTTTCGAAGATATACGGGCTTGGCGGGTTGCGGATCGGCTGGGGCTATGGACCGGAGGCGATCATCGGCGTGCTGAACCGGGTGAGGGGGCCCTTCAACCTGTCCTCGGCCCAGCTCGAGACGGCCGAGGCGGCGGTGCGGGACCGCGACCATGTCGAGCATTGCCGGGACGAAACGACACGGATGCGGGCCTGGCTGGCCAAGGCGCTTGCCGAACGCGGCGTGCCGTCCGACACCTCGACGGCGAACTTCATCCTCGCCCGCTTTGCGGACGAATCCGAGGCCGGGGCCTGCGACGCATTCCTGCAATCGAAGGGGCTGATCGTGCGGCGGGTCACGGGCTACGGACTGCCCAACTGTCTGCGCATCACGGTGGGCGACGAAGCCTCGTGCCGCCGCGTCGCCCATGCCGTCGGGCAGTTCAAGGGGCTGCTCTGATGGCGCGGTTCTACGAACGGGTGGCGCTGATCGGGCTTGGCCTGATCGCCTCCTCGATGGCGCACGCGATGAAGCAAAGCGGGCTCGCCGGGAGCATCGCCGGGCATGCCAAGACGGCCGAAACCCGCGCGGCCGCGATAGAAATCGGATTCTGCGATGAGGTCTTCGTGTCGGCGGCCGAGGCGGTGAAGGGCGCCGATCTCGTGGTGCTCGCCGTGCCGGTGGGCGCGATGGGGGCGGTGGCGGCCGAGATCGGGCCGCATCTGAAGCCGGGCGCCACGGTGACCGACGTGGGCTCGGTCAAGCAGGCGGTGATCGAGGCGGTGGCGCCGCACATGCCGCCCGGCGTTCACTTCGTGCCGAGCCATCCGCTTGCCGGAACCGAGTATTCCGGCCCCCGTTCGGGCTTTCCGACGCTGTTCCAGAACCGCTGGTGGCTGATGACCCCGCTCGCCCTGGCCGACACGGCGGCCACGGCGAAACTCCGCGCGTTTTTCGAGGCGATGGGCGCACATGTGGACGAGATGGACGCCGCGCATCATGATCTGGTCCTGGCGGTGGTCTCGCACACGCCGCACCTGATCGCCTACACGATGGTGGGCGTGGCCGACGATCTGGGGCGCGTGACGGAAAGCGAGGTCATCAAGTATTCGGCCAGCGGCTTCCGCGACTTCACGCGGATCGCGGCTTCGGACCCGACGATGTGGCGTGACGTGTTCCTGACCAACAAGGCGGCGACACTCGAAATCCTCGGGCGCTTCACCGAGGAGCTCTTCGCGCTGCAGCGGGCGATCCGGCTGGGCGACGGGGCGCATCTTTACGACTATTTCACCCGGACGCGGGCGATCCGGCGGGGGATCATCGAGGCCGGGCAGGATACTGCGGCGCCGGATTTCGGGCGCGGCAAGGCGGGCGCGTGAGGCGGGCTTTGGCCTTGGCGGTGCTGGCGGCCCTGGGCGCGGGTCAGTGCCTTGGCGGGGCCGGCGGATCGGAGCGGCCGGTGCCGCGTCCGCTGACGCTGGCTGCGGCCTCGGCGAGTCAGTTTCCGGCGAAGTACCCCGAAATGCGGCCAGAGCCGAGGCCCGAGCCGGGGCCCGAGCTAAGGTCTGTGGCGGCCTCTTTCGTGGTTCCGCCCGCGCCTTTAGGTCTCGCGGCGGCGGGCGCGCCGATCCGCCCGGCGGCGCGGCCGGCGAACTCTGCCGAGGTGATGTCCCTGGTTGTCAATCAGGTGGCCGCGATCGCCCCCCTGCCCGCGCGACGCCCCGCGCCAAGGCCGGACGGGGCGGAGGTCGTGCCGGCGGCGGCGGTGATGTCGCAGCCGCAGGGGGTGACAGGGCGGAACGGGGCGCTGTGCGGCGATCCGGCGCTGGTCGGCAAGACGGTTCCGACGATCATCGGCAGGGTGGCGGGCTGCGGGCTGGCCGGTGGGGTGAAGGTTTCCTCGGTCGACGGGGTGGCGCTGACGCAGCCCGTTACCGTCGATTGCCAGACGGCTTTGTCACTGCGCGCCTGGGTGACCGAAGGGCTGAAGCCTTCGGTCGGCGCTCGCGGCGGCGGGGTGAAGGCGATCGAGGTGCTGGGAAGCTACGACTGCCGTCCGGTGAACAACCGGCGCGGCAACCGGATCAGCGAGCATGGGCGCGGCAAGGCGGTGGATATCGGCGGGTTCATCCTGAACGACGGCGAGGTGATCCGCGTGGAGTGGCACTGGGGCAGGGGCCGGCAGGGGAAGATCCTTCAGGCGGCGCAGTGGACGGCCTGCCGCAGCTTCGGCACCGTGCTGGGGCCCGGGGCCAACGGCTATCACCGCGACCATTTCCATTTCGACACCGCGAAAAAGGTCGAAAGCTACTGCCGGTAGCCGGGCAGGACCGGCGCCGGGCCGAGCGGCAGGGGGCCGAGGAAGACAAGACCGCCCCGGAAGATCAGCGGCAGGGTGACGGTCGCGGGGTCGGGGCCGGATGTGCTGATTTCGGCGAGGATGTTCGTCCAGGTGGGGACGAGTTCGGGGCGGATGAGGCCGAGCGCGGCGGCGGCCGCGATGCCGGACCGCCAGTCGGCCAGCGTCAGGTCGATCCGGCCATCGGGGTGGCCCGAGGGCGTGACGGTGAGCTCGCCCGCGCCGGCCAGGCGGACCGCGCCCCAGGTCAGGTCGAGCGCGTTCAGGGTGAGCGCGGTCAGGGCGGGCGGGCCGCCGGCCGCGTTCAGATCAAGGGGCCCGGAGAAGGCCGCGCTGGTGTCGATGCGGAGCGCGGCGGGCTTGCCGGCGACCGTGGCGGGAAGCGCGAAGCCGCCCGGCAGGAGGCCGCCGGCGGCAAGGGCGATGTCATGCGCCCCGGCGTTCCCGGCGGAGCGGCGGGTGGCGAAGCGGAGGCTGGTTGCGGAAAGCGTTCCGCCGCCGGGGGCGGCTTCGGCGCGGAGCCCCTGGGCGACGAAGGTCAGGTGGTCGAGCGGCAGGGCGCGGGAGAGGCCGAGGGTTGCGCTGGCGCGCATGTCGTCGCTTCGGATTCGGAGCGTCTCGGGCCCGAGCGTCAGGGTCTGTTCGTGCGGCCAGACGGCGATCACCCGGTTCGGCAGGTAGGCGAGCGCGAAGACCTGCAGGAAGGGCGCCGACCAGGCGAGCCCGCTTCCGGGGTTGGCGAGCGCGGGGCGGTCCACCGTCAGATCGAAACGCGAGGGATAGCCCGCGACCGAGACCGAGGCGAAATCGCCGCGCCCGCTGGCGCGCAGGTCGGAAAGTGCTGTCTCGGCCCCCCAAAGCGCGGCGCGCGAGCCCAGGACCCACCAGGCGGAGTAGAGAAGGAACAGTGCGGCGGCGAGCCAGGCGAGGGTACGCAAGGGCGGGGGTCTTTCCGAAGGGAGCGCGATCCTGTCTATAGGCCGGCATGGCGGCAGAGGCAAAAGCGGCCCGCGCGGGGCTTTGGGTTTTCGGCTACGGCTCGCTTGTGTGGGAGCCGGGCTTTGGCTTTTCCGACCGGCGGATCGCGCGGCTTGATGGCTGGCACCGGTCGTTCTGCATGCGGTCGGTCCACCACCGGGGAACGGCCGGCAACCCGGGCCTGGTGCTGGCGCTCGACCGGGCCGAGGGGGCGCGGTGCGACGGGGTGGCGTTCCGGGTCCGGGACGGCGAGGAAGGGGCGGTCCTGACCTATCTGCGGGAACGCGAGCTGATTTCCTCGGCCTATCTGGAAGAGCGGCACGCGGTGGCTTTCCGCGACGGCGGTGGGTGCGAAGCGGTGGTGTTCGTGATCGACCGCGCGCACCCGCAGTATTGCGGCGGGCTTTCCCTGGAAGAGCAAGCGCGGATCATCCTGGGCGCCACCGGCGGGCGGGGACGGAACCGCGACTACCTCTGGATGACCGCGGCGCATCTGGCGGAACTCGGGCTGGCCGACCCGGATCTGGACTGGCTGGCGGAACGGGTGCGGGGGCTGGCAGCGTCGGAAGGCCGGCCCTTGTGACGGCAGGGCCGCTTCCCTATTCTCGCGCGGCAAAACCGAAAGGGTGGTGCCGGGCATGAGCAGACCCGTGCGCGAGGCCGAGCCGACCTTCTCGCAGCCCGTGCGCCAGATTCTGATGATGTTCGTCGTCATCGCGCTGATCGGCGCGGGCGGCTACCTTGCCTATTCGCAGATATTCCCGATTTTCCTGTCCAGCCCCTGGCTGAACGGCGTGATCCTCGGCGTCTTCGCGATCGGGGTAGGGTCGTGCTTCTGGCAGGTGGTGGCGCTGGTCTTCTCGGTCAGCTGGATCGAGGGCTTCGCCGCCGACCGGCCCGGTTACGAGCCGGCTGCGGCGCCGTCGCTGCTGGCGCCGCTCGCTGCGCTGCTCCGCTCTCGGGGCGCGCGGACGCAGATTTCCAACTCTTCGGCCCGGTCGATCCTGGAATCGGTGGCCAGCCGGATCGAGGAAGCGCGCGACATGACGCGTTATCTGGGCAGCCTGCTGATTTTCCTTGGGCTGCTCGGCACCTTCTTCGGCCTCGCGACCACCGTGCCGGGGGTGGTCGAGACGATCCGGGCGCTGGCGCCGAAGGAAGGGCAGAGCGCGTCGGACGTGTTCGAGAAGCTGATGGGCGGGCTTGGCACCCAGCTTTCAGGGATGGGGACGGCCTTTGCCTCGTCGCTGCTCGGGCTGGCCGGGTCGCTGGTGGTGGGCTTGCTGGAGCTGTTCGTGACGCGCGGGCAGAACCGGTTCTACCGCGAGCTCGAGGAATGGGTGTCGTCCTTCACCCGCATCAGCTTTGCGGCCGAGGCCGAGGGCGGGAGCGAGGCGGGGCCGCTGGCGGGGCTGCTCGACCAGCTGGTCGAGCAGATGGAGACCTTGCAGACCTTCGTGGGCGATGCCGAGACGCGGCGGGCGGGCACCGACGAACGGCTGGGCCGTCTGGCGCAGTCTCTGGACCGGCTGACCCAGAAGCTGGGAGCGCAGCCGGCCGATGGCGGGGTCGCGGCCGAGATTTTGGGGCGGATCGCCGAGGGCCAGGCGAAGATGGTCCGCATCATGGAGACGAACGCCGCCGACAGCGGGGTGGACGGGGGAGACGCGGAAAGCCGGATGCGGCTGCGGTCGATCGACGTGCAGCTGCTGCGGCTTCTGGAAGAGGTGGCGGCGGGGCGGCAGGAAAGCATGTCCGACCTGCGCGGCGATCTGGCGCAGCTGATCCGCGCGGTCCGGGCGCTGACGCGCACCACCGAGGCTGCATCGGCCGCCCCTGTACGGAGGCCGTGAGCCGTGGCGTCGATGGGGCGGGGGCGGCAGCGGTTCGAGGCGAACATCTGGCCGGGCTTCGTCGACGCGATGACGACGCTTCTGCTGATCCTGATGTTCGTGCTCTCGGTCTTCATGATCGTGCAGTACACGCTGCAGGAAAAGATCGACACGCAAGGGACCGAGCTGACCGATCTGTCGCAGCAGCTGGCCGGGCTGGCGGACGCGCTGGGGCTTGAGCGGGCGAAGTCCGCTGCGCTGACTGGCGAGGTGGCGGGGCTGACGGGCGATCTGGCGGCGGCGAAAGCCGAGGCCGATCAGCAGCTGGCGCTGATCACCACGCTGACCTCGCAGGTCGAGGGGCAGCGCGATGCGCTGGCCGAGCGGGATGCGCGGATCACCAGTTTCGAGGCGCAGGTGGCCTCGCTGATCGCCGAGCGCGATTCGGCGCGGGGCGAGGCGGATACGCTGTCGGCGGAAAGGACGCGACTTCTGTCGGACCGCGAGGCGCTGAACCTGGCGCTGGCCTCGGCGCGGAGCGAGATCGACGCGCAGACCGAGGCGGCGCGGCTTGCGGCGGCGCGGCGCGAGGCGCTTGAGGCGCTGGCGGCCGACCTTCGGGCGCGCAACGCCACCGAGGCGGCGCGGGCCGAGGCGGCCGAGACGGGGCTGAGCGCGGCGGAGGCGGCCAAGGTGGCCGAGGCCGAGGCGGCGCGGCTTTTGCGCGAGCGGCTGAAGTCGTCGGAGGATGAGCTGACCGCGATGACGCTGGCGCTGGAGGCCAAGCGCAAGAAGGCCGAGGATACCCTGACGCTGCTGGCGGCGGCGGATGCGGCGCGCCAGGACCTGGACGCGCGGCTTGCGGCGGCGGTGCTGGCGCAGACGGCGACAGCGGAGGAACTGGCGGCGGCGCGCGCGGCGGTCGAGGCGGCGCGGACGGCGGGGGTGGCCGACCTGCAGGCGGTACGCGACCAGCTTGCGGCGGCGCTGGCGGCGCGGCTTGCGGCCGAGGGCAAGGCGGGCGAGGTGGCCAGCGAGGCCGAGCGGCAGGCAGCCTTGCTGGCGGCGGCGCGGACCGAACTGGCGACGCAGACGGCGGCGGGAGAGGAAGCGGCGCGGAAGGTGGCGCTTCTGAACCAGCAGATCGCGGCGCTGAGGGGGCAGCTCGGGGCGTTGCAGAACCTGCTGGACGCCTCGGCCGCGAAGGACGCGGATGCGAAGGTGCAGATCGACGCCTTGGGCACGCAGCTGAACTCGGCGCTGGCGCAGGTGGCGTCCGAGCAGAAGCGGCGGGCGGAACTGGAAGAGGCCGAGCGCAAGCGGGCCGAGGCCGAGGCGGCGCAGGCGCGCGCCGAGGCCGAGGCGGCGAAGGGCGAGACGAAGGAGCTCGCGGCCTACCGGTCGGAATTCTTCGGGCGGCTGAGCCGGCTTCTGGCGGGCCGCGAGGGCGTGCGGGTGGTGGGCGACCGCTTCGTGTTTTCGTCCGAGGTGCTGTTCCAGCCGGCCTCGGCGGACCTGTCGGACGAGGGCAAGGCGCAAATCGCCGGGGTGGTGCAGATATTGGACGGGGTGCGGGCCGACATCCCCCAAGGGATCGACTGGATCATCCGGGTGGACGGGCACACCGACAAGACGCCGCTGTCGGGCGGGGGAACCTATGCCGATAACTGGGAACTGAGCCAGGCCCGGGCGCTGGCGGTGGTGCGGTACATGCAGGACGTGCTCGGGTTTCCGCCCGAGCGGCTGGCAGCGGCGGGGTTCGGCGAGTACCGGCCGGTGGCGGCGGGCGACGATCCGTCGGCGCTGGCAGCGAACCGGCGGATCGAGCTGAAGCTGACCGAGAGGTAGGGGGGAGGCCGGTCAGACCCCGGTGAAGAGAAGGTCGAGTGCGCGGATCATCTCGTCGCGCTGGTGCCCGACATTCGCGATTGCAGGGGACAGCGACTTCAGGGGAACAGCAGACGTGAGTTCGACCTTGACCCGCCATGTGCGGCCATCGACGTACACGACCGGGTTCAAGCCCCGGGTGACGGGTTCGAGCCGGTCAGGCGAGACGAGCGGAGCCACCACGCGTCCGGCAAGGTTCGAGACGATATCGTCCTGAAGAACGACCACAAGCGAACCGTTCGGCAGCCGTACGCAGTCGAATTGGCGAAGCACGGCTCAGAACATCCGGTATTCTTCGAGCGGAAGCCCGTGTTCCTCGATGTACCGGTTGGTCGCCGCGATCGCCTCGGCGTTCTCGCGTTTCCAGGCTTCGGCCCGCGCCTTCTTCAGTTCCGCAAGCACCCCGGCCTCGGCCGCGCGCGAGACGTTCACGCCAAGCGCCTTTGCCTCTGCGAGGATCGCGGCGTCGAGGGTCAGGCTGGTGGCGCGGCGGGTGGCGGGCATGGCGGACCCCTCAGGAAGCATAGGGGGAAACATATGTATGGAATTGCCTTATGTCCATGCATACGAGTGCGCCGGCCTGGCCAAGCGGAAAAAAAGGAACGGCGCCCGCGCCGCCTCCGTTCGTGGCGGACTAACCCGCAGTCGCTCCGCTGTCACTCCGCCGTCAGCAGGGGTGGCTTCGCCCCGGCCAGGCGCGGCGCCTGGGTCGGGACGACCTGCAGGTCGATGGCGTTGTCCTTGACGACGACACGCACCAAGCCGCCCTTGGTGAGCTTCCCGAAGAGCAGTTCCTCAGCCAGGGGCTTCTTGATGTGTTCCTGGATCACCCGGCCAAGCGGCCGCGCGCCCATGCGGTCGTCATAGCCCTTGTCGGCAAGCCAGTCGGCGGCTTCGGGCGTCAGATCGATATGCACGCCCCGGTCGAGAAGCTGGCCTTCCAGCTGCAGCACGAATTTGTCCACCACCTGCAGGATCACCTCGCGCGGCAAGGGCGCGAAGGAGATGACGGCGTCAAGGCGGTTCCTGAACTCGGGCGTGAAGATACGCTCGATCGCCGCCATATCCTCGCCGTCGCGCCGGGCGCGGCCGAAGCCGATGGCGGATTTCGCCTGCTCGGCGGCGCCCGCGTTCGTGGTCAGGATCAGGATCACGTTGCGGAAATCGACCTGGCGGCCGTTATGGTCGGTCAGTTTCCCGTGGTCCATCACCTGCAACAGAATGTTGTAGACGTCCGGGTGGGCCTTTTCGATTTCGTCGAGCAGCAGCACGCAATGCGGGTGCTGGTCCACCCCGTCGGTCAGCATACCGCCCTGGTCGAAGCCCACATAGCCCGGCGGTGCGCCGATCAGGCGGCTGACGGCGTGTTTTTCCATGTATTCCGACATGTCGAAGCGCAGAAGCTCTACCCCGAGCGCCAGCGAGAGCTGCTTGGCGACCTCAGTCTTGCCGACGCCCGTGGGGCCGGCGAAGAGGTAGTTGCCGATCGGCTTTTCGGGTTCGCGCAGGCCCGCGCGGGCAAGCTTGATCGCCGAGGACAGCGCGGTGATCGCGGCGTCCTGACCGAAGACCACGCGCTTGAGCGACTTTTCGAGGTCCTTCAGCACGTCGGCGTCGTCCTTCGACACGGCCTTGGGCGGGATGCGGGCGATCTTGGCCACCACCGCCTCGATCTCTTTCGGGCCGATTGTCTTACGGCGCTTCGATTCGGTCACGAGATGCTGGGCGGCGCCGGCCTCGTCGATCACGTCGATGGCTTTGTCGGGCAGCTTGCGGTCATGGATGTAGCGCGCCGACAGTTCCACCGCCGACTTGATCGCGTCCTTGGTGTAGTGCAGGTCGTGATGTTTCTCGAAATAGGGCTTGAGGCCCATGAGGATTTTCACCGTGTCGTCGACGGTGGGTTCGTTCACGTCGATCTTCTGGAACCGCCGCGAAAGGGCCCGATCCTTTTCGAAGTGCTGGCGGAATTCCTTGTAGGTGGTCGAGCCCATGCAGCGCAGCTTGCCACCCTGCAGCGCGGGCTTGAGCAGATTCGAGGCGTCCATTGCGCCGCCCGAGGTGGCGCCGGCACCGATGACGGTGTGGATCTCGTCGATGAAGAGGATCGCGTCGGGATGATCCTCAAGCTCTTTCACGACGGCTTTCAGCCGCTCCTCGAAGTCGCCGCGGTAGCGGGTGCCGGCCAGAAGCGCGCCCATGTCGAGCGAGAAGATGGTGGACTTGGCCAAAATCTCGGGCGTTTCGCCGCGCACGATCTTCAGCGCCAGGCCCTCCGCGATGGCGGTCTTGCCGACGCCGGGGTCGCCGACCAGCAGCGGGTTGTTCTTGCGGCGGCGGCAGAGAACCTGGATGCAGCGTTCCACCTCGGCATCGCGGCCGATCAGGGGATCGATGTCGCCCTTGCGGGACTTCTGGTTCAGGTCGACGCAGAATTTCGACAAGGCGCTCTCCTTCGCCTCTCCGCCTTCGGCCGGGGGGGCCTGCGTTTCGTCGTTGTCGGGGGCGCCGGTGACGGGCCGGCTTTCGCCGAAGGAAGGGTCCTTGGCGACGCCGTGAGCGATGAAGTTGACCGCGTCATAACGCGTCATGTCCTGTTCCTGCAGGAAGTAGGCGGCGTTCGATTCCCGTTCCGCAAAGATCGCGACAAGGACGTTGGCGCCGGTCACTTCGGTGCGGCCCGAGGATTGCACATGGATCGCGGCGCGCTGGATGACGCGCTGGAAGGCGGCGGTGGGGACCGCTTCGGAGCCTTCGACATCGGTGACAAGCGTGGAGAGATCGTCGTCGATGAAATCCACGAGGGTCTTGCGCAGTTCGCCCAGATCGACCGAGCAGGCCTTCATCACTTTCGCGGCGTCGGGTTCGTCGATCAGCGCGAGCAGCAGATGCTCGAGCGTGGCGAGTTCGTGCCGGCGTTCGTTGGCCAGCGCCAGTGCGGCATGGATGGCCTGTTCCAGTGTGTTCGAGAATGACGGCACGTTCCGTGCTCCTATCCACGAGGGACGAACCCGGGCCGGGACCCGCAGTCCACCCTGCGCCTCTTACTGTTAAACTTCGGTGGAATTCTGGCAGCTTCAAGGGTTTTCGCGCGCAACCCGCCCGCAATCCGCCTTTGCGCTGAAAATGTGATCGGGAGGACGCGCTTGCAAGGGGACAGCCCGCCGCACCGGTCGCTGTGGCGGTTCAGAAACGGTCCTTGCGCGAGCGGATCTCGGCGAAGGCCTCGGCGTCGGTGGCGCCGGGCATCCCGATCAGCGCCTTCACTGCGGGCAGGCGGGCGCGCAGGAAGGGGTTCGTCGCCAGTTCCTCGGCAAGGCGCGAGGGCACGGTCGGGCGACCGGCGGCGCGCGCCTCGGCAATGCGGGCGATGCGGGCGGCGAGGTCGGGGTTTCCGGGTTCGATCGTTTCGGCGAAGCGGGCGTTGGAGGCGGTGTATTCGTGGCCCGAGAAGACCAGCGTGTCGGGGGGAAGCGCCGCGAGCTTCGAGAGGCTTTCCCACATCATCGGGAAGGTACCCTCGAACACCCGCCCGCAGCCCATGGCCATCAGGCTGTCGGCGGTGAAGACGGCCTTCGAGGCAGGGAAGTGGAAGGCGATATGGCCGACGGTGTGGCCGGAGACGTCGATCACCGTGCCTTCCTCGGCCCCCAGCCTTGCCCGGTCGCCTTCCCGTAGGGCGATGTCGAGCGGCGGCAGGCGGTGGGCGTCGGCCGCCGCGCCGGAGGTGCGCGCGCCGGTCGCCGCGACCAGGGCGGGCACGCCGTCGATATGGTCGGGATGGTGGTGGGTGATCAGGACCAGCGTGGCCTTCCAGCCGCGCGAAGAAAGCGCGTCGAGGATCGGCCCCGGTTCGGGCACGTCGACCACGGCGGTTTCGCCGGTGGCGCCGTCATGCGCCAGGAAGGCGTAGTTGTCCTTCAGGCAGGGGACCGTAACGATTTCGAGAGGCATGGATTTCCCGCTTGGTTTTCCGGTATGGTCGGGACCGGACAGTCGCCCATCGGCCCGCGCTTCGCAATGCATCTCGACGTACTCGACCTGCGGACCTTCTATTACCGCACGCAGCTCGGGCGGGTGGCGCAGAAGGCGATCCGCGACCGCCTGGTGGAGCTTTGGCCCGGGGCGCAGGGGCAGACGGTGGTGGGCTTCGGCTTCGCGGTGCCGCTGCTACGACCCTACCTGGCGGACGCCAAGCGGGTGATCGGGCTGATGCCGGGGCCACAAGGCGTGATGCCCTGGCCGGCGGGCGAGGCCAATGTCTCGGTCCTGTGCGAGGAGGCGAACTGGCCGGTCGATACCGGGTCGGTGGACCGTCTGGTGGTGATGCACGGGCTGGAGGTTTCGGACAACTCGGCGCCGCTTCTGGACGAATGCTGGCGGGTCCTGGGGCCCGGCGGGCGGGCGATTTTCGTGGTGCCGAACCGCGTCGGGCTGTGGTCGCGGCGCGAGCGGACGCCGTTCGGATTCGGGCGACCCTTTACGATGGGGCAGCTTGACGCGCAGCTGAAGCGGCACAACTTCACGCCCGAACGCAGCCGCGCCGCGCTTTACGCGCCGCCGAGCGAGGCGAAGTTCTGGTTGCGGACGGCGCCGATGTGGGAAAGCCTCGGGCGGCGGATCACCACGGCGCTGGCCGGGGGTGTGCTGATGCTGGAAGTGTCCAAACAGGTCCATGCGCCACAACGCGGGCTCAGGGCCGTGGTGCGCCGGCCGCTGCGCGGGCTCGACGTTCTGCCCGCGCCGTCGGCCGAGCCCGTCTGAGCCCGTCTGAGCCCGTCTGAGGCCATCTGAGGCCGTCGGAAGCCGTCCCCGGAACGCCACGGATCGCCCTGTCACCACGCCGCGCGCCGACCCCGCCGGGCTGCTTCCGCCAACCCCGCCGCACGGCCCGGAAGGCTGCGGCGAAGCGGCCCGAAAACTCTTCGCCCAAGCGGTTGCGGGGTGGCCGAGGCTCTGCTATGGACGCCCCCAATTCGGCGGCCCCCCTCGGGGGTGCCGCACGGAAAAGCCACGGCGAAGCGCGCGCCGCCGGAGGCCAAACAGAACGAAAGGGTGGACGTGGCCGAACCAGCATCGATTTCCGCCGGAATCGCCGAGCGCTATGCGACGGCGGTCTTCGAACTCGCCGCGGAAGCGGGCGGGATGAAGAGGCTCGAGGCCGATGTCGGGGCGCTGTCAGCGGCGCTCGCGGACAGTGCCGATCTGCGCGCGCTGATCGCCTCGCCCGTCTATTCGCGCGAGGATCAAGGCCGCGCGGTCGCCGCGCTTTCCGCCGCGATGGGCCTTTCGGCGACGGTTTCGGGCACGCTCGGGCTGATGGCCGAACGCCGCCGGCTGTTCATCCTGCCGGCGCTGGTCGCGGCGCTGCGCGCCCGCATCGCCGAGGCGAAGGGCGAGGTCACGGCAGATGTCACCGCCGCCGCGCCGCTGTCCGCCGCACTGTCCAAGGCGCTAGCCGAAAGTCTTACAAAATCGTTCGGCAAGACAGTCAAACTGAATGTCGCCGTCGATGAGGGTCTCATCGGCGGTCTCGTCGTCAAGGTCGGCTCGAAGATGATCGACACCTCGATCCGCGCGAAGCTCGCCTCCCTCCAGAACGCCATGAAAGAGGTCGGATAAATGGGTATCCAAGCCGCCGAGATCTCCCGCATCCTCAAGGAGCAGATCAAGAATTTCGGCCAGGAGGCGCAGGTCGCCGAAGTCGGCCAGGTGCTGAGCGTCGGCGACGGGATCGCGCGGGTCCACGGGCTGGACAACGTCCAGGCGGGCGAGATGGTCGAGTTTCCGGGCGGCATCCGGGGCATGGCGCTGAACCTCGAGGTGGACAACGTCGGCATCGTGATCGTCGGCGCCGACCGTTCGATCAAGGAAGGCGACACCGTCAAGCGCACCAAGGCCATCGTGGACGTGCCGGTGGGCGACGGGCTGCTGGGCCGGGTCGTGGATGCGCTGGGCAATCCGATCGACGGTAAGGGCCCGATCGTGGCGGCCGAGCGGCGGATCGCCGACGTGAAGGCCCCGGGCATCATTCCCCGCCGCTCGGTGCACGAGCCGATGGCGACGGGCATCAAGTCGATCGACGCGATGACGCCGATCGGGCGCGGCCAGCGGGAACTGATCATCGGCGACCGGCAGACCGGCAAGACGGCGGTGGCGCTGGACACGATCCTGAACCAGAAGTCCTACAACGAGGCCGCCGGGTCGGACGAATCGAAGAAGCTCTACTGCGTCTATGTGGCGATCGGGCAGAAGCGCTCGACGGTGGCCCAGCTGGTCCGCAAGCTGGAAGAGGCCGGGGCGCTTTCCTATTCGATCATCGTCGCCGCGACCGCCTCGGACCCGGCGCCGATGCAGTTCCTGGCGCCCTATTCGGCGACCGCCATCGGCGAATACTTCCGCGACAACGGCCGCCACGCGCTGATGATCTACGACGATCTGTCGAAGCAGGCGGTGTCCTACCGGCAGATGTCGCTGCTGCTCCGCCGCCCGCCGGGGCGCGAGGCCTATCCGGGCGACGTTTTCTATCTGCACTCGCGCCTGCTGGAGCGGTCGGCGAAGCTGAACAAGGACCACGGCGCGGGCTCGCTGACGGCGCTGCCCATCGTCGAGACGCAGGCGGGCGACATTTCGGCCTATATCCCGACGAACGTGATCTCGATCACCGACGGGCAGATCTTCCTGGAAAGCGAACTGTTCTATCAGGGCGTCCGTCCGGCGGTGAACACCGGCCTGTCGGTTTCCCGCGTGGGTTCGGCCGCGCAGACTGCCGCGATGAAGTCGATCGCCGGCCCCCTGAAGCTGGAGCTGGCGCAGTACCGCGAAATGGCGGCCTTCGCGCAGTTCGGCTCGGACCTCGACGCCGCGACGCAGAAGCTGCTGAACCGCGGCGCGCGCCTGACCGAGCTGATGAAGCAGCCGCAGTATTCGCCGCTGACCAGTGCCGAGCAGGTCTGCATCATCTTCGCCGGCACCCGCGGCTATCTCGACGGTATCGCGGTCAGGGATGTGGGCCGGTTCGAGACCGGACTGCTGAAGCACCTGCGCACCAACTGCAAGGACCTGCTGGCCGACATCACGACGAACGACCGCAAGGTGGCGGGCGATCTGGACAAGGCGATCCGCTCGGCGATCGAGACCTTCGCCAAGACCTTCGCGTAAAGCGGGGCGGGGGACAGGGCCATGCCGAGCCTCAAGGCACTCAAGAACCGGATCGCGTCGGTCAAGTCGACGCGGAAGATCACCAAGGCCATGCAGATGGTCGCCGCCGCCAAGCTGCGCCGCGCGCAGGAAGCGGCCGAGGCGGCACGCCCCTATGCCGACCGGATGGGAAGCGTCATGGCGGGACTTGCCTCGGGGGCGGCAGGGTCGGCCAGCGCGCCGAGGCTTCTGGCCGGGACCGGCAGCGACAGGGTGCATCTTGTCGTCGTCCTGACGTCGGAACGCGGGCTTTGCGGGGGGTTCAACACCACCATCGTGCGCCTTGCCCGGGCGCGGATCAACGAACTGCAGGGCCAGGGCAAGACCGTCAAGGTGCTGACCGTCGGCAAGAAGGGCCGCGAGCAGCTGAAGCGCGACTATTCGGCGCTGTTCATGGGGCATCACGACATCAGCGACGTGAAGCGGATGGGCTACGGCGTGGCCCGGAAGGTGGCCGGCGATGTGCTTGCCCGCTTCGACGGCGGCGAGTTCGATGTCGCCACGATCTTCTACAACCGCTTCCAGTCGGTGATCAGCCAAGTGCCGACCGCGCGGCAGGTGATCCCGGCGGTGTTCGAAAGCACCGGCGCGGCCTCGGCGGTCTATGACTACGAACCTTCCGAAGAGGGCATCCTGGCCGACCTTCTGCCGCGCGCGGTGGCGACCCAGATGTTCACCGCGCTTCTGGAGAACGCCGCATCCGAACAGGGCGCGCGGATGAGTGCGATGGACAACGCGACGCGCAACGCAGGCGACATGATCGACCGGCTGACCATCGTCTACAACCGGTCGCGGCAGGCGGCGATCACCAAGGAACTGATCGAAATCATTTCGGGCGCCGAGGCGCTCTGACGGGTAGCGGAGAGAGAGAATGGCGAAAGCACCGAAAGCAGCGGCGTCCGGCGCGACGGGCAAGGTCACGCAGGTCATCGGCGCGGTCGTGGACGTGCAGTTCGACGGCGCGCTGCCCGCGATCCTGAACGCGGTCGAGACGGAAAACAACGGCAAGCGGCTGGTCATGGAAGTGGCCCAGCATCTGGGCGAGAACACCGTCCGCTGCATCGCCATGGA
Source organism: Paracoccaceae bacterium (assembly GCA_046155885.1). Lineage (GTDB taxonomy): Bacteria > Pseudomonadota > Alphaproteobacteria > Rhodobacterales > Rhodobacteraceae > JAOADN01. Next base: position 22,436 of record JBJXFU010000101.1, on the reverse strand, counting down.
CGCCACCGAAGGCCTGGTGCGCGGCCAGCCGGTGACCGACGCGGGCGGTCCGATCAGCGTGCCGGTGGGCGACGGGACTCTGGGGCGCATCATGAACGTGGTGGGCGAGCCGATCGACGAGAAAGGCCCGGTGGTCCATACCGAGCGCCGGGCGATCCACCAGCAGGCGCCGAGCTTCGCCGAACAGGCGACGGACGCGCTGATCCTCGTCACCGGCATCAAGGTCATCGACCTTCTCGCGCCCTACGCCAAGGGCGGCAAGATCGGCCTGTTCGGCGGCGCGGGCGTCGGTAAGACGGTGCTGATCCAGGAGCTGATCAACAACGTCGCCAAGGTGCACTCGGGCTATTCGGTGTTTGCGGGCGTCGGCGAGCGGACCCGCGAAGGCAACGATCTCTATCACGAGTTCATCGAATCCGGCGTCATCAACATCGACGACCTGACCAAGTCGAAGGTGGCGCTGGTCTACGGCCAGATGAACGAGCCGCCGGGGGCGCGGGCCCGCGTGGCGCTGACCGGCCTGACGGTGGCCGAGCAGTTCCGCGACCAGTCGGGGACGGACGTGCTGTTCTTCGTGGACAACATCTTCCGCTTCACCCAAGCCGGTTCGGAAGTGTCGGCGCTGCTGGGCCGTATCCCCTCGGCCGTGGGCTACCAGCCGACGCTGGCCACCGACATGGGCCAGCTTCAGGAGCGGATCACCTCGACCAAGGCGGGCTCGATCACTTCGGTTCAGGCCATCTACGTGCCGGCCGACGACCTGACCGACCCGGCGCCCGCGACCTCGTTCGCGCACCTCGACGCGACGACGGTTCTGTCGCGCGCGATCTCGGAACTGGGCATCTATCCGGCGGTGGACCCGCTCGATTCCACTTCGCGGCTGATGGACCCGCAGGTGGTGGGCGAGGAGCATTACAACGTCGCCCGTCAGGTGCAGGGCATCCTGCAACGCTACAAGTCGCTGCAGGACATCATAGCCATCCTCGGCATGGACGAGTTGAGCGAAGAGGACAAGCTGACCGTGGCCCGCGCCCGGAAGATCCAGCGCTTCCTCAGCCAGCCCTTCGACGTGGCGCAGGTCTTCACCGGCTCGCCCGGGGTGCAGGTGCCGCTCGACAAGACCATCGCATCGTTCAAGGCGGTGGTGAACGGCGAATACGACCACCTGCCGGAATCGGCCTTCTATATGGTGGGCGATATCGAGGAAGTGAAAGCCAAGGCGCAAAGGCTGGCCGCCGAAGCGGCCTGAGGGTTCGGAAATGGCGGATACGATGCAGTTCGACCTGGTTTCGCCGGAACGCCGCCTGGCCTCGGCCGAGGCGCGCGAGGTGGGAATACCGGGCGTCGAGGGCGACATGACGGTGATGCCGGGGCATGCGCCGGTGATCACCACGCTGCGCCCCGGCATCCTGCGGGTGGTCAGCGACAAGGGCGAGGCGGAGTATGCCGTCACCGGCGGTTTCGCGGAGGTGACGGCGACCGCCTGCACGGTTCTGGCCGAGCGGGCGCATCCGGTATCCGAGATGAACCAGACGGTCTTCGACGAGATGATGGCCGAGCTGCGCAGGCGGCACGACACGGCGAAGGCGGCGAACCAGGCCGGGCCGACGGACGAGATCGTCAAGCTTCTCGCCGACATGCTGGCGATGGGCGGGCGGATCGGGCTGGACGCAAAGCCCTGAGCCTTCGCGCCCTGTCGGAATACGGGACCGCAGCCATGCTGTGGCCCTTTTTCTTTCACAATCCCCCTCTAGGTTCCTCCATCGTCCGTGTGGAGTGAACAATGCGCCGCCTGAAAGCGAACCAGATCGGGGTCGATCGCGGGTCGCTTGTGCTTTTCTCCGACTACCAGGACGGCGGCGCAATGTGGACCGGCCACGGTCCGCGCGAGCTGCGCCGGGTGGTGGAGTTCAGGGAGCCCTTCATCGGCGACCCGGTGGTGCAGGTCACGCTCAGCATGTGGGACATGGACCAGAAAAACAACCAGCGTGCCGACATCTCGGCCGACATGGTGAACCCCGAAGGCTTCGTCATCGTCTTCCGCACCTGGGGCGACACGCGGGTGGCCCGCGTGCGCGCCGACTGGCTGGCCATCGGCGAGGTCAGGGACGATGAGGACTGGGAGATCGAGTAAGCGGTGCGCGCGGTCGGTTCACCCTGCCCGGGGGCGGATTTCAGCACGTGTCCTGAACGTATGCCGGACGTATGCCGGACGTATGCCGGACGTGGGTACGTGGCGGCGGGGGGTGGGGCGTTAACTATTGTCGGCAAACCGGGCGCCGGAACCGGCGGTGGGCAGGGCGGGATCCGGCCGCGCGCATCCGTCACCGCCGCGACGGCGAGGTCCCGGGGGGAGGGGTCCCCGTTTTCGCGGGGATGACAGGGAGTGAGCGGGGGGGGGCCGACACGGCGCTGCCGGGAGCTCCAGTGTCGCCCCCGGTCACACCAGCGAATACATCCCTTCGTAGATCGGCGACACCGTATCGACCTCGAACAGCGACGATACGCTGGTGCCGTTCCAGATGTTCAGGATGGCCTGCGCGAACATCGGAGCGGTGGGGATGATGCGGATGTTGGGGGCGCTTTTCACGGCGTGGGTGGGCTCGATCGTGTCGGTGATCACCAGCCGCTTCATCGCCGACTTCGACACCCGCTCGACCGCGGGGCCCGACAGCACACCGTGCGTGATATAGGAATGAACCTCGGACGCGCCGTGTTCCATCAGAAGTTCCGCCGCCTTGCAGAGCGTGCCGGCGGTGTCGCAGATGTCGTCCACGATCAGGCAGACTTGGCCCGAGACATCGCCGATGATCGTCATCTCGGCCACTTCGCCCGCCCGCACCCGCCGCTTGTCGACGATGGCGAGGCCCGAGCCGATGCGCTGGGCGAGTTCGCGGGCGCGCGCCACCCCGCCCACGTCGGGCGAAACGACGGTGACCTTGTCGAGCCGGCCCTTGAACTGGTGTTCGATGTCGAGCGCGAAGATCGGCGCGGCGTAGAGGTTGTCCACCGGGATGTCGAAGAAGCCCTGGATCTGCGCGGCGTGCAGGTCCATCGTCAGGACCCGGTCAACCCCGGCCTGGGTCACCAGGTTGGCGACAAGCTTGGCGCTGATCGGCGTGCGGGCCTTGGCCCGGCGGTCCTGCCGGGCATAGCCGAAGTAGGGGATGACCGCGGTGATCCGCGCCGCCGACGAGCGTCTCAGCGCGTCGGTCATGATCAGAAGTTCCATCAGGTTGTCGTTCGCCGGGTTCGAAGTGGGCTGGATGATGTACATGTCCTCGCCCCGGACATTCTCGAAGACCTCGACGAAAATCTCCTGATCGTTGAAGCGTTCGACGCGGGCCTCGACGAGACCCACATTGGTGCCCCGGTGCAGCGACATGCGCCGGGCGATGGCCTTGGCGAGCTGCCGGTTGGCGTTGCCGGAAATGAGCTTCGGCTCGGTCATCGCAGGCATCGGGAAGCTCCTTCGGGCGCCGGACAGGCGGCGGCGCGTGACGGATTCGTGACGTTGCGCACCGCTTATCACCGGGTTAGCTTGGCGGCAAACCGAAGCCCGCCGCACCTGCTGCCAATTCCCTCCGGAGCCTGATCTTGGCGCATATCGACTACTTTCTGGCGCCGCAGTCACCCTATGTCTGGCTGGCGGGGCGCCGCCCGGCTGATATCGCGGCGCGCCACGGGGCGACGATCGCCTATCGGCCGGTCGATCTGGCGCAGCTTTTCCCGCGAACCGGCGGCAAGGTGCGTGCCGAGCGGCATCCGTCGCGCGTGGCCTGGTCCGACCGCGACCGGATGCGGCAGGCGCGGAAGCTGGGGGTGGAGATGCTGCCCGCCCCGATGTTCCGGGGGGCGAACCCGGCGCCCGCGTCCTATGCGATCATCGCCGCGCAGGCCGCCGGGGGCGGCGATCTGGCCGGGCTGGTCGCGGGGATCGCGCGGACGCTCTGGGCCGGGGACCGGGACATCTCGGACGACGAGGTAATCCGCGAGGTGCTGGCCGCCAACGGGTTCGATCCGGGGGTCGCCGACCGGGGGATGCTGATGGCGGCCGACACCTATTCGGCGAACCTGGAAGAGGCGGTGTTGCGCGGGGTCTTCGGGGCGCCGTTCTTTCTGGTGGGCGAAGAGGCGTTCTGGGGGCAGGACCGGCTGGACGATCTGGACGCGCATCTGGCGGGGAGGCTTTGATGGACATGCGCGCCGTGCCGGCCGTGTGGTCGCAGAGCTTCGGGACGGGGCCGCGCCGGGCGGTGGCGCTGCACTGTTCGCTGGCGCGGTCGGGGGCCTGGTCGGGGATGGCGGCGAAGCTGGCGGACCGGCTGACGATGGCCGCGCCGGACCTGCCGGGGCACGGGCAGTCGCCGGACTGGGACGGCGCGGGGGACTATACCGGGCTTTGTGCCCGGGCGGCGGCGGGAATGATCGGCGCTTCGGCCGGAGGGCCGGTCGATCTGATCGGGCATTCCGGCGGGGCGGTGGCGGCGATCCTTTACGCGCTGGCCCACCCTGAGCGGGTCCGCACGCTGACGCTGATCGAGCCGGTGCTGTTCGCGGCCGCGCGCGGCACGCCCGAGGGCGCGGCGCACGCGGCGGCGATGGCGCAGGTCTGGGCGCGGGAGAAGGCCGGGGACCGCGAGGGCGCGGCGGCGGTGTTCACCGGGCTTTGGGGCAAGGGCAAGGGCTGGGGCGAGCTGGACCCCCGGCAGCGGCGGTACATATCGGACAGGATTCACCTGATCGGGGCGGGGATGCCGGCGCTCGACCAGGACAACGGCGACATTCTGGGCAAGGGTCGGCTGGAGCGGCTGACGATGCCGGCGATGCTGATTTCGGGGGGCGCCTCGCCCCCGGTCGTGCACGTGATCGCCGAGCGGATCGCGGCGCGGTTGCCGGAGGCGGGCCTGGCCGAGGTGCCGGGGGCCGGGCACATGCTGCCAATCACCCACCCGGCCGAGGTGGCGGGGCTGGTGGCGGCGAACCTGGACCGGGCGCTGGAGCCGGTGTGAGGGGGCGTCTCCGGGGTAGGATGGGCGTTGACTTGCGGGGAGGCGTCTCCCGGCCGGGGTGAGCGGGAAAAGGGGAACGCCCGGTGGGCGTTCACCCCCGCTCATGCGGTAGCGGTGCCACGTGGCCGCCCCACGCGTGATGAGAGAGGGGATCGCCCGGCCGCGGGCGGGCGGTCGCGCCCGCCCTGGGGGCGGTCGGGCGCTCCCCGGTCGCGGGGCGACCGGAGGGCAAGGGGAGCCAGGGTGATGTGGCGGGGCCGATGGGCCCCGCCATTGGGGCAGTGCGGCTGGAGCTTTTCCCGCCCCTCAAGGCGCCATCAGCGCCCCCGCGAGCAGGTCGGCCTGCGCGGGGCCGAGCGCGATCGGCACGTCATGGACGATGGCCAGCCGGGTCAGCGCCTGCAGGTCCACGTCGCCGCCATGCGCCACGGTCGGGTCGGCGAAGAAGATCACCGCATCGAGATCGCCCGTGGCGAGCAGCGCGCCCAGTTGCTGGTCGCCCCCGCGCGAGCCGCGCTGCAGCCGTTGCACGGTCAGCTCGGGCGCCGCCGCGCCGATCATCCGCCCGGTGCCGCCGGTCGAGATCAGGCGGTGCCCGGCCAGCGCCTTGCGGTGCCTGAGGACCCAGGCGCGCAGGTGCGGCTTGCGGGCGTCATGCGCGGCCAGGGCGATGCGGCGGGGCGCGGTGGAGCGGGCACGGGCCGCGGCGGTCAGCGCGAGGATGGCGCGGACCTGATCGGTGAAGCCGGCGCTGTCGGCGGGGAAGAGGCCCTCGAGTGCCGCCGTCCCGACGGTGAAGCCCGCCGCGCCCGCGGCCGCGGCGGCCTCGATGCGTTCGGCCCGGTCGATGCTGCCGGCCATGATCACCGGCTTGCCGACCGCCCGGCAGACCCGCGCCATGAGGCCGGGGACATCCCCCGCGAAGCGGTAGGCGAGCAGGTCGAGGCCGTGGACGTGCTCAAGGTCGGAAAGGCGGCGGGCGGAGGCGGCGATTTCGTCGGCGGTGCCGGAAAGCACGCTGGGGTGGCCGGTGACGCGGCCGGGGAAGGGGTAGTAGCGCAAGGGGTGCAGGCGGGTGATGGCGGTCACCGCCTCGGCCCGCGTGCCGCCAAGGAGGCAGTCCACGTCGAGCTCGACCGCCGCGCGCGCAGAGGCGAGTTCGCTTTTCTGGTCGAGGCTGACGACTTCCAGATAGGACCGCCCGCCCGAGGCGCGGATCGCGTCGGCGAGGCCGCGCAGGTCGGGCAGCGGCAGGCCCACGTCCTTGAAGCCGATTTGGCGCACCCCGCCTTCCAGCGCCTGATCGAGGCGGGCACGGGCATCCGGAATGGTGCGGTCGTGGTTGGTGAGCATCAGGATGAATTCGAACGCCATGATGCCCTCCGCCGGCTGCCCCGGGTCGGCCGGGACCCTAGCACCCTTGCGCCGCCGCCGTCATCACCCGCGCGGGGTGCGCGCCTACCAGCGGATGTAGCCCGGCCAGCGGAAGGCCTCGGCCGGGTCGGCGCCGCCCAGATGCAGGGTCCGGGTACGGAGGTCGGCGGCGATCCGGTCCTTGGCGATGCCGGCGAAGTCCGCGCCCGAGAGCGGGCGGCCGAGCGTCAGGCTGACGGGGCCGTTCATGCGCCGCCGGGTTTCGTGGAAGATGAGCGCGAGCCGCATCGGATAGGACAGGTGGCTGGCGATCTGGAACAGCCGCGAGTTCTGGCCGGCCACGAAGACCGGCAGGGTGGTTACGCCCGGCATGGTGGCAAGCCGTCCGACGAAGGGGTGCCAGCCGAGGTCGGCCGCCGCGCCGCCAAGCGGGCGGTTTGCGGTGGCGACGCTGCCGGCGGGAAAGATCACCACCACCCTGCCCTGTGCCAAGAGTTCGGCGGCGCGGCGGCGGGTGGCGCCGGAGAGCTTGCGCGCCTCGGGCGTCGGGCTGAAATCCACCGGCAGCAGGTAGGGCTTCAGTTCCGGGACCCGGCAGAGCAGCGCGTGGGTCAGGATCTTCGCGTCGCCCCGGAGCCGGGTGCCGAGCCAGCCGAGCGTCAGCCCGTCGACGATGCCGAAGGGGTGATTGGCGACGATCAGCAGGCCGCCGCGGCGCGGCACGTCTTCAAGCGGGGTTCCGGCAAGCGCCGGGCGCAGCCGCAAGAGGCGCATGGCGGTGTCGAAGGGGTTTTCGCCGCCCGAGTTGCCGGCCGCCCAGTCCTCGTAGAGCCCCTTGAGCATCGGCTGGCCGCTGAGCCGTTCGACCGCCCGGATCAGGCCGCGGCGGAACAGCGTCTGGCCGCCATGGGCATAGCTGAACTCGACCTCGCCGCCTGCCGGTGGCGCCGGCGGATCGGGGGCAAGCGGAGAAATGTCGGTCATGGCCGGCCGGCGAAGGGAAGCGATCCCGGAAGCTAGACCGGCGATGTGAAACTGGCGTGACGGAGCGCGGGAAGAGTCCGGCGTCGGCAGCCATCGCGGGCGCCGGGGCGACAAGAAACTGCAACATTCCTGTGGTCAACCGGCAGAGGCCGGGCAGGGGGACGCGATGACGGGTGCCAAGGATTGGCTGGAAGCTGAACTGGCCGACACGATCGACGAAGAGCTCGAGAACGAGCTTGAAGATGCGGTCCTGTCGAAGAAGGTCGCCGAGGTGTACCGCAAGGCGCACCCCGATGCGCTCTCACGGGCGGTCTACCTCAACACCCTTCTGTCGCTGCAGGCCGAGCTGATCCGGTTGCAGGACTGGGTGGTCTACCACAAGAAGAAGGTGGTGGTGCTGTTCGAGGGCCGCGACAGCGCCGGCAAGGGGGGCGTGATCAAGCGGATCACGCAGCGGCTGAACCCCCGCGTCGCCCGTACTGTGGCGCTGCCCGCGCCGTCGGACCGCGAGCGCAGCCAGTGGTACTTCCAGCGCTACGTCCCGCACCTGCCCGCCGGGGGCGAGATCGTGCTTTTCGACCGCAGCTGGTACAACCGCGCCGGGGTCGAGCGGGTGATGGGCTTCGCCACCGAGGACCAGGTCGAGGAGTTTTTCCGCGACGTGCCGGAATTCGAACGGATGCTGGTGCGGTCGGGGGTGATTCTGGTGAAGTACTGGTTTTCGATCACCGACGAGGAACAGCAGCTGCGGTTCCTGATCCGCATCCACGATCCCTTGAAGCAGTGGAAGCTGAGCCCGATGGACCTGCAGAGCCGGGTGCGGTGGGAGCGCTACACCAAGGCCAAGGAAGAGATGTTCTTCCGCACCAATATCCCCGAGGCGCCCTGGTACATCGTTGAAGGCAATGACAAAAAGCGCGCGCGGCTGAACTGCATCGACCACCTTCTGGGGCTGATCCCCTACGAGGACGTGCCGCACGAGGAGATCACGCTGCCCGACCGGGTGTTCAACCCGAACTACGAACGCGCGACCCTGCCGCCGGAGCTTTACGTGCCGTCGAAGTACTGAGGGGGGCGGGCGGCGGGGGCGTCGGATCGCCGTCGCACAGCCGTAGCTTTGCCGTAGCACATCCGTAGCACATCCGTAGCACATCCGTAGCTACGTGGCGCGCGCCCGGTTTGCCGGTCGGTAACGCAGGGGGCGGGCGCGCCGCCCCTTGCCCGAATCCCCGCTGGCATACAACCTGCGCACCCTGGGGGATCGGGACCGGGGACATGGCGCGCTATCGGACGCTGGCGGAGTGGGAGGGGCTGACGGGCGACGACGCGCTCAAGCCCGCCGAACGCCGTCTGATCGACGCCGTGCGCGCGGGCGAGCCTTGCAGCCTTGGCGACGGCACCCGCCCCGACAGCCCCGACCCGGACCGCACCATCCGCGCCGATCTGCTGCGCTACCTGATCCTTGGCGGTTGCGACGCCTGCCGGACGGACGAGACGGGCGTCGGACTGATCGGTGCTTTCGTCGCGGGCGAACTCGACCTTGCCTTTGCGACCGCGAGGGGCGCTACGACACTGTACGCTTGCCGGTTTGCCCGGCCGATCCGCGCCCGCCAGACCGGCTTCGCCTTTTTCGACCTCTTCCTTTCGGCCCTGCCTTCCCTCGACGCCCAGGGCGCGCAGGTGGCGGGCGGCGTCTTCCTGCGCGGGGCCGAGGCGGAGGGCGAAGTCTCCCTCGCCGGCGCGACCATCGGCGGGCAGCTTGCCGCCGTGGGCGCCCGTTTCCGCAACGCAGGCGGCAAGGCGCTGAACGCCGAGGGCGCGCAGGTGACGGGCGACGTCTTCCTGCGCGGGGCCGAGGCGGAGGGCGAAGTCTCCCTGTCCGGCGCGACCATCGGCGGGCAGCTTGCCGCCGAGGACGCCCGTTTCCGCAACGCAGGCGGCAAGGCGCTGAATGCCGAGGGCGCGCAGGTGGCGGGCGACGTCTTCCTGATCAAGGCCGAGGCGGAGGGCGAAGTCTCCCTCTCCGGCGCGACCATCGGCGGGCAGCTTGCCGCCGTGGACGCCCGTTTCCGCAACGCAGGCGGCAACGCGCTGAACGCCGAGGGCGCGCAGGTGGCGGGCGACGTCTTCCTGGACAAGGCCGAGGCCGGGGGCGAAGTCTCCCTCGCCGGCGCGACCATCGGCGGGCAGCTTGCCGCCGGGGACGCCCGTTTCCGCAACGCAGGCGGCAAGGCGCTGAACGGCCAAGGACTTCGGGTGGGTGCGCTGCTCTGGCGCGGCATTTCGGAATGCAACGGCACCCTTGACCTCAACGGCGCCCATGCAGGCGACCTCACGGATGATGCCGCAAGCTGGCCCGCGCGCATGATCCTTGACGGCTTCACCTATGACCGGATCGTTGGCGCGACCAACGCCGCATCCCGGCTTGCATGGCTTGCCAAGGGCACCCGCTGGAACGGCACCTTCTTCCCGCAGCCCTACACGCAGCTTGCCACCGTGCTGCGCCGGATGGGGCATGACCGGGCGGCACGGGACGTGCTGGTGGAGCAGGCGCGGATACTGGGCGGAGAGGCGCGGAAGGAACGCCGGGTCAAGCCGAACGGGGACATCGACGTTGCGCTCCGCGCTGTCTGGGGCGACGTGACGACCCCGTTGCTTTACCTCACCGACGTAACCTTTCGGCTTGTCGTCGGCTATGGGCACAAACCCTGGCGCAGTTTCTTCGCTCTTCTTGGTCTGTTAGTCATCGCCACCACCCTTGCGCATCGGGTGTGGGACGAAGGGTCGTTCGCGCCGAATTCGGACGTGATCCTTGCTTCGCCCGAATGGCGCGGCCTGATGGCGATAGATTGCGTGGATGCCGCGCCTGACGGCACACCCCTGCCGCCCTTGCCCGGCTGCATAGGGAACCCGGCCGAAACATGGTCGGCCATCCGCGCCATTCCCGGCCTCGACTGGGACAGTTTCAGCGCCTGGGGTTATGCCGCCGATCTTGTGGTGCCCGTCCTGAACCTGGGCCAGACCTCGGCCTGGGCGCCTTCCAAGGACCGGGGGCCATGGGGGTATCGGCTTTGGTGGGGGCGGTGGGTTCTGACCGGGCTGGGATGGCTGGTGTCGGCCCTGGGCATCGCGGCGATCACGGGGATCATGCAGCGGAACAGCCCGGGCTGAAGCGCGGGGATGGTGGCGGGCTTGCAGAGGTTTGCTTTTTCCCTGTTCCACCCCCAATCGCCCCCTTGCCCGGAACAGCCGCGAAGCGGCCCGGGCGGCGCCCGCCCCCCAGCCGCGCCACGGGCGCGGCGTTCTTCGCTGACAACGTGCCACCGGCATGTTGTCCGGGCGCTCATCACCCCGGACGGGCGGGCGCCACCGCGACGTCAGTCGCGGGAACACCGGCAGGGTCGGAGGCACCATAAAGCGCGGATCAAAACCGTCGCCGCGCCCACCCGCGGCCGGGCGCCGCCCTCTGTTGCGAAGGGGCGGTTGGGGAATGGTTCAGGTTGCCTGCGAACCGCTGCAAGCCCGCCCAACGGGGGGTGGGTTATCGGGCGAGCGGGCCGAAGACCGCTCGCCCGCCGGACCAGAGGGCCACGACCGAGGGGGTGCCGCCTTCGGGCCAGTCGATGAGCTGGAGGTCGGCCCGAAGGCCGGGGACGATGCGGCCACGGTCGGGAAGGCCCATGGCGCGGGCGGGGTTTTCGGAGACGAGTTTCCAGAGCGCGGGGAGGGGCGCGACCCGGTCGGAGTGGAGCCGCGCCACGGCGCCGAGCATCGCGGGGTAGTAGTAGTCCGATGCCAGGATGTCGCAGAAGCCTTCGGCGATCATCGCGGCCGCCCCGAGCGAGCCGAGGTGGCTGCCGCCGCGCATCGCGTTCGGCGCGCCGAAGGCGATCAGGTCGCCCGCTGCCCGCGCCTCGGCCAGGACGCGGCGGTGCATGGGGAATTCGGCGATGCGCGCGCCGAGGCCGCGGTAGAAGCGGCGGGTTTCGGTCTGGGTGTCGTCATGGCTGAGCATCGGCACCCCGGCGGCGCGGGCCTGGGCCGCCACCGCTTCGATGCCATCCCGGACACCGGGGCGGCGGTCCCAGACGCGGGCGAGCAGCGCCACGTATTCCGCAGCCGAAACGCCCGAGCGCTGGGCGCGCAAGGCAAGCTTGGCGGATGCGGCGAGGCCCGTTACATCGGCCTGCGGATAGGCAGGATCGAGTTCGAAGGGACGGTCGTGCATCCGGACCGATGGGTCGAGCATCGCCATCGAGGTGTGGTCGTTGAAGGCGAACGAGACCGGCACCGGGCCCCCGAGCGCCGCCTGAACGAAGGGAAGGGCGTCGAGGCAGAAGGTTTCCCACCGGACCTGGACGCGGTTTTCGACGGCGAGGCGGGGGGCGAGGCGAGCCAGCGCGTCGAGGACGGTCCGGGCGGTGGCGACCGACCGGAGACCCGGTTCCCAGTCGAGCGCGTGCGCGTGGTAGGCGGTGGCGATGCGGTTTGCCGCAAGCTGCCGGTCGGTGTCGAAAAGCGCCACATCGACCGGCGACATGACCCCCGGGCGGGGCATGAGCTGGCGTTCGAAGGCGTCGCCGTGGATGTCGACGAAGGCCGGGGCCAGCAAGACCCCCGCCGCGTCGATCCGCCGGGCGCCCCCGGCCGCGACGTCGATCCCGGCGATGCGGCCGTTCTCGACGCGCAGGGCGACCCGCTCGACCCGGTCGTCCAGCATGACCCGGGCGCCTTCGACTTGAAATGCCGTCATGTCCGTTCCGCGATCACATGCCAGTGCCAGGAGCCGGGCGTATCGTGGGGCAGGTCCTGAAGGAAGAGGGGTTCGAAGCCGGGCATCAGGACGAGAAGGGTGCGCGCATCGCAGAAGTAGTGCGGGTGCACCTTGTCGCCGTCGCCGTCGAAGACCCAGGTGCCGGGCGACAGTTCGCGCCCCCGGGCCCTGGCCTGCTCGACCGGCAGGCGGCGGGCCGAGAGCATGGTGAAGAGGAACGTGCCGCCGGGTTTCAGGACCCGCGCCACTTCGGCGATGGTCGCGCGCACCACTTCTTCGTCCCCGTGATAAATCACGTTCCACGAGATGACATGGTCGAACGAAAGGTCCGGGAAGGGCAGCGCGGTCATCATCCCGGCATGCAGGCCGACCGCCTGCCCCCCGATCCGCGCCGCCCCGCCGATGGCGTCGAGCGCGGCGGGCGAGGCATCGAGCGCTTCGACCGCGAACCCCATCCGGGCGAGCGCCAGCGCATGCCGCCCGAGTCCCGCGCCAAGGTCGAGCACCCGCGCGCCGGGCGCGAAGCCGCGGGCGTGGTCGGTGACCATCGGCTCGGGTGTCGTCCACTTGGCGTCGCCGCCGCCCTGCCATTCCCTGTTCCAGTAAAGATGTGCGGTGTCGGTCTGCATCGTCCCCTCAGATGATCCGCGCGCGGATCCAGCTTGATCCCTGCTCGACCGCGATGACGAGCGCGAGCATCATCAGGATGATCGCGAAGGCCTCGTCGTAGTTGAAAAGGTCGAAGGCGACCTTGAGGTCGACCCCGATGCCGCCCGCGCCGACAAGGCCCAGCGCCGCCGAGCCGCGCACGGATTTCTCCAGCGCGAAAAGCGAGGTGGCGGTGAACGAGGGCAGGCAGGCGGGGATGACCGACGAGAAGATCACGCCCAGGCGGCTGGCTCCGATGGAGCGGAGCGCGTCCTGCGGGCCGGTGTCGGCCTCTTCCATCGCCTCGGCGAAGAAGCGGCCGGCGAAGCCGATCTTGTCGACCATGATGGCCAGCACGCCGGCCGCCGGGCCGAGGCCGACGACGATGATGAAGACGATGGCCCAGACAAGGTCGGGGACGGTGCGGAACAGCGCGATGAGGGCGCGGGCCGCCACCTTCACCACCGGGTGCGGCGACAGCCGGTCGGTGGCGAGGATGGCGAAGGGCAGCGCGAAGACGAGGCCGAGTGCCGCACCCGCGACCGCCATTTGCAGGGTTTCGACCAGCTTCCAGCCGATCCGGCCGAAGTTGCTGAAATCCGGCGGGATCATCTGCATCAGAAGCCCCGAGGGCGCGAAAAGCCGCGCCACGCCGCGGCCGATCGCGTCGAGCGCCGGGGCGGTGGCGGCGAGCGAAGAGACGACCAGCGCGATCGCGACAAGGATCGCCGCGTATTCGCCCAGGGGGCGGTGACGGAAGCGGGGGATCGCGGGAGAGGCCGCACGAGCCGCAGCGGCCGCGGGGGCGGGGGCGTCAGTCATGGTGGTCGAAGAACCGGCGGAGCGCGTCCGGGTCGGCCCCGGCTGCGGGCATGTCGAGCGCGATGCGCCCGTCGGCCAGCCCGATGATGCGGTCGGAGAAGGCGGTGGCGTGTTCAAGCCGGTGCGAGACGACGATCAGCGTCAGCCCCTCTTCCCGAGCCAGGCCGCTGAGCAGCCGCATCACATCCTCGCCCGATTGCGGATCGAGGCTGGCGTCAGGCTCGTCGGCCAGGATCAGGCGGGGGCGCTGCATCAGCATCCGCGCGATGGCGACGCGCTGGGACTGCCCGCCGGAGAGCGAGCTGACCCGCTGTTCGGCACGGTCGGCAAGGTCGACACGGGCCAGGCAGCGCAGCGCCTCGGCCCGCACCTCGGCGGGGGCGAGCGACTGGTACCAGCTGCGCGGCCCGCTCATCCGGGCCTGCACACCATGCACGACATTTGTCAGCGCGGAAAGCCGGGGCACCAGGTTGTGCTTCTGCCAGACGACGCCGACGTCCGACCGAAACCGGCGCAGGTCGCGCGCGGACAGCGACGTCACCTCGCGGCCCGCGATGCGGACCGATCCGGCATCGGGTTCGGTCAGCCGGATCAGGCAGCGCAGCAGCGTCGATTTGCCCGACCCGTTGGCGCCGATCAGCGACAGCGCCTCGCCCGCCGCGACGGCGAAGCCGAGACCGGCCAGAACGGTGCGGCCGCCGAAGGACTTGGCGAGATCGCGGATTGCAACGGCGGGCTCTGCCGGAACAGAGCCCGCCGTCAGACCGCTGGCAAGAGGTGCGTTCACCGGCCGGTCATTCGCCGAGGAACTCCGAGAATTCGGTCACGCCGACATTCTCGAACATCCTGCGGACCGGACCGTAGTCGGCGTTGGTCACCGTCGCGTTGAAGCTGCCGCCGATGTACTTCTCGTTCTCTTCGGTCTGGGTGACGGCGGCCAGGATCTCGGCCCCGTGGTCGATGAAGGCCTTGCGGACCGCATCGACGACCTCGGGGTTGACCTTGGCGCTGGCCAGAAGAACGTCGTTCGGCAGATCCGGACCCTTCACCAGGACGCGCAGCTTCTGGTCGGGGAACTTTTCGGTGATCTGCGCGATATGCGTGCGGTTCAGGCCGATCGCGGCGATCTCGCCCTTGATCAGGGCTTCGACCGCGACGTTGCGCTTCAGGAAAACCGGCTCGTAGTCGACGCCATAGGTCAGGCCGCCTTCCGACAGGAGCGTCGCGGGCGACAGGTGCTGCGAGGTCGAGCCGATTTCACCGAACGAGATTTTCTGTCCCTTCAGGTCGGCGACCGTCTGGTAGGGGCTCGCGTCGAGCACGGCGATGTTCGAGTAGTACTCGGGCCGGATCCAGGTGACGACCGGAACGGCGTTCAGGCGGGCGTTGAAGACGACGAATTCGGCCGGGCCGGTCAGCACGAAATCGACCTGATCGGCGGCCATCGCCTCGACCGCGACGGTACGGCCGGAGACCGGGAAGAATTCGACCTTGAGGCCCGAGGCCGCCTCGAAGGCGTCCTTGAACGGGCCCATTTCCTTCTGCAGAGATTCGAGGCCGTCGATGTCGGTGACGGCGAAGCGGATGGTGTCCTGAGCGACCGCGCCGGTCGCAAGGACCGTGGCGGCCGCGACAAGCGTGGCGCGGAAGAAGTTGAACATCGGATAAGCCCCCTGATTGGCGAATGAGCGTGGGAAGGGGGCGTAGCCGCCATCGGCAACAACTTTGTGACGCGCGGGGCGGGCGCGGCAGGGTACGGCGGAGATTCTGAAGTGTCACAAAACTGCGGCACAAGCATTACAAAGCACCCCTAAGAGGCAAGCGTCCGTCTGGGGGGACGCGCATGCTTCTGGAAGTCAGGGACGTCACGCGGCTGTTCGGACGGAAGGCCGCCGTCGATGCCGTATCGTTCGGTCTGGACCGCCCCATCTTCCTCGGCATCATCGGCCGGTCCGGGGCGGGCAAGTCCACCTTGCTGCGGATCATGAACCGCCTGACCGATGCCACGGCCGGGCAGATCCTGTTCGACGGGCGCGACGTGCTGGCGCTGACCGGGCGCGAGAAGCGCGCCTGGCAAAGCCAGTGCGCGATGATCTTCCAGCAGTTCAACCTTGTGCCGCGGCTCGACGTGGCCTCGAACGTGCTGCACGGCATCCTGAACCGCCGGTCGACGCTGGCCACCATGTTCAACCTCTGGCCCGAGGCCGATATCGTCCGTGCGCTCGGCATCCTCGACCGGCTCGGCATCGCCGAACAGGCGCCGAAGCGGGCCGAGGCGCTGTCGGGCGGCCAGCAGCAGCGGGTCGCCATCGCGCGGGCGCTGATGCAGGACCCGAAGATCATTCTGGCCGACGAGCCCATCGCCAGCCTCGACCCGATGAACGCGCAGGTGGTGATGGACGCGCTGCGCCGCATCCACGAGGAAGACGGCCGCACCGTCATCGCCAACCTGCACACGCTCGACACCGCGCGACGCTACTGCGACCGGGTGATCGGGATGCGCGACGGACGGATCGTGTTCGACGGGTTGCCGGATCAACTGACCACCGGCGCCGCCCGCGACATCTATGGCGCCGACGCCTCGTTCTCGGAAAGCGCCACCTCGACTTCGATCGACGCCCTCGGGACCGAGGGCGACAAGGCCTATGCCCGCGAAATGCTTGCCTGAATTGCACGCCTGAACTTCACCCGGCCCCGGCCCGGGGCCATTCAACCGGAGACGACCATGAAGCATCTGATCGCCATCCTCGCGGCCACCACCGCCCTTGCCGGAGCCGCTGTCGCGCAGGACATCAAGGAATTCAACATCGGCATCCTCGGCGGCGAGAACGCCCAGGACCGCCTGACCTCGACCGAGTGCCTGCGGGTCGCGGTCGAGAAGGAACTCGGCGTGCCGACGAAGCTCTTCACCCCGGCCGACTACGACGGCGTGATCCAGGGCCTGCTTGGCGGCACGCTGGACTATGCCTGGCTTGGCGCCTCGGCCTACGCCAAGGTCTACCTGACCGATCCCGAAGCCGTGGATATCATGCTGACCAAGCAGAACACCGACGGCACCACCGGCTACTACTCGATCGGCTTCGCGAGGAAGGACAGCGGCCTGACCTCGCTGGACGCCGCCAAGGGCAAGGTCTTCGCCTTCGCCGACCCGAACTCGACCTCGGGCTATCTTGTCCCTGCTGCGGAACTGACCGAGGCGCATGGCAAGCTGGACGAGTTCTTCTCGGAAGTGAAGTTCTCCGGCGGGCACGAACAGACCATCGTCGGGGTCGCCAACGGCGATTTCGCGGCCGGCGTGAGCTGGGCCGACGGCCTGGGCAACTGGGAAGACGGCTACAATTCGGGCGCCTTCCGCAAGGCCGCCGACGCGGGTCTGGTCGACATGAACGACCTGGTCGAGATCTGGAAGTCGAAGCTGATCCCGGAAGGCCCGCTGGTCGTCCGCCGCGCCCTGCCGCAGGACGTGAAGGACAAGATCTACGCCCTGATGGACACGATGTGGCAGACCGACAAGGAATGCGCCTACAATGTCGCTGCCGGTGACGCCAAGGACTTCGTTCCGGTCACCCACGACGCGTACCTGGGCATCATCGCCGCCCGCAAGCTGCAGGAATCGAACTGATCGCCTGATCCGGATTTGCCGGGCCCCCTTCGCGGGGCCCGGTTTTCTTGCGGGGTGACGCATGGTCGACATCACGATGGACCGCGGGTCCGGCCCGCCGGGTCTGCCTTCTGAAAAGACGGACGACTATCTGTCGATGGTTCGCCGCAAGCGCGTCTATGGCGGCATCCTGCTGATTCTCTTTGTGGCGATGCTGGCCGCGGGCTTCCGGGTCGCCGAAGAACGCAACGCCGGTGACTTCCTGCCGGGCCTTGCCCAGCTCGACGATTTTCCGGCCGAGGTGATGTCCGAGGCCTGGGCCAACCGGGCGAACCTTCCGGGCTATTTCCTGCAGTTCCTGCCATCGCTGATCGAGACGGTGAACATCGCGGCCGTCTCGACCATGCTGGGGGCGCTGGCGGCGGCGGTGCTGGCGGTCCTTTCGACGCGCGGGCTGGCGCGCTGGCCGCGTCTGATCGGCCTGTTCCGCCGCCTGATGGACATGATGCGCGCCATTCCGGAAATCGTCATCGCGCTGATCCTGATCTACATCCTCGGCAACGGCCCGGTGCCCGCGATGATCGCCATCGCCCTGCACACCGCCGGGGCGCTGGGGAAGCTGTTCTCGGAAGTGGCCGAGAACACGGACATGAAGCCGGTCGAAGGGCTTTCGTCGGTCGGCGCGGCCTGGGGGCAGAAGATCTGGCTGGGCGTGATCCCGCAGGTGGCGCCGAATTGGCTGTCCTACGGGCTCCTGAGGTTCGAGGTCAACGTGCGCGCCTCGGCGATCCTGGGGTTCGTGGGGTCGGGCGGGATCGGCTATGACCTGAAGATCGCGATGCAGTGGGGGCAGGGCCGGTACGATCAGGTGATCGCGATCTTCCTGCTGCTGTTCATCACCATCGTGATCATCGACCAGATTTCCAGCCGTTACCGCGACCGTCTGGTTAAGGGGGCCTGACCATGGCCGTGACCGAAGCCGCCGCCCTGCACGGCACCGTGACTGGCATGTTCCGCGCCAAGCGCCGCTTCGCGATCGCGGTGCCCGTCGTCATTCTGGTCTATCTGGCCTACATTTTCGTCGCCTTTGACGTGCCGGGCCTGGCCGAGCGGGCGCGGCTGGACAACGCGGCGATCCTTGCTTCGGACTTCGTGTTCCACAAGACCCATGTCACCCGGGACAACGGCACCGGCCAGGTCGCGATCGCGATCGAGGGCGAGAACAAGGGCACCTATCCGCCGGGGATGCTTCCCGAATGGGTGACGCAGGCGGGCGGGGTGACGCGCATCGACCTCGGCCGGGGGCACATGGTCGAATATGCGGGCAAGGGCGCGCGCTACATGGTTCCGGGCTATGGCGTGATCGGCATCGAGCCGGATGGCGGCAAGCTGGTGCTGACGCTGCCGCCCGGGCCGGTGCCCGACTGGATCAACGCCTCCGACACCCGTGTCAGCGTGACCACCGATGCGGGCAGGTTCACCTACACCCGGTCCAAGGTCGAGACCTTCCGCTATCAGTTCGGGTGGGAGCTGTTCTTCTTCACCCTCGACAGCCCGTTCTACGGCAAGGGCCCCCTTGAGTTGCTGTCCCTGTCGCTTTGGGGGGACCGGGTCGACCCCGCGAGGACGAACGCGGCCTACATCGCTTCGGAAGTCTGGGACAACAAGATGTGGCGCCACAAGGACGTGATCTGGGCGATCGGCGAGACAGTGCTGATGGCGTTCCTCGGCACGCTGGCGGGGGCGATGGTCGCCCTGCCGCTGGCGTTCTTTGCCGCGTCGAACTTCGCGCCCTTCGTCGCCGTCCGCTTCGCCATGCGCCGGGTTTTCGACTTCGTGCGCGGGGTGGACGCGCTGATCTGGACCATCGTGCTGTCGCGCGCCTTCGGCCCGGGGCCGATGACCGGGGCGCTGGCGATCCTGATCACCGACACCGGGGGGTTCGGCAAGACCTTCTCGGAGGCTCTGGAGAACATCGACGAAAAGCAGGTCGAGGGCATCCGGTCGACCGGCGCCGGGGCTTTGCAGCGTGCCCGGTTCGGGGTGATCCCGCAGGTCACGCCGGTGCTGCTGAGCCAGGTGCTCTACATGCTGGAATCGAACACCCGCAGCGCCACGGTGATCGGCGCAATCGTCGGCGGCGGGATCGGGTTGCTTCTGACCCAGGCCATCGCCACCCAGAAGGACTGGGAAGAGGTCGCCTATTACATGGTGCTGATCGTGCTGATGGTGATCCTGATGGACAGCTTCTCGGGATGGCTGCGCCGCCGGCTGATCCGGGGCGGCGAGGGCGGGCACTGATGTCGCGGCTGATGGCGGATGCGCCCTTCGTCCACCCGGGATGCGAGATCGCGCGGTCGAGCTTCGGCGCCTATACCGAGGTCGGGCAGGGCAGCCGGGTGGTGAATTCGGACTTTGCCGACTACGCCTATTGCGACCGCTTCGCCGACATCGCCAACACCGGCGTCGGCAAGTTCGCCAACATCGCGGCGATGACCCGGATCGGACCGACCGACCACCCGATGGGCAATGCCTCACTGCACCATTTCCTCTACCGGTCGGAACACTACTGGGACGATGTCGCGGACGACGCGGAGTTCTTCGCCGCGCGTGCCGCCCGGCGCACCACGATTGGCCCCGACTGCTGGATCGGCCACGGCGCCATCGTGAAACCCGACGTGACGGTGGGCGCCGGGGCGGTGGTGGCCTCGGGCGCGGTGGTGACGAAGGACGTGGCCCCGTACATGATCGTGGCGGGCGTCCCGGCCGTGCCGCTCCGCGACCGGTTCCCGCGCGGCATCGCCGACCGGATGCTGGCATTGGCTTGGTGGGACTGGGACCATGCGCGCCTGCGTGCCGCGCTGGCGGATTTCCGTACTCTGCCCGCCGAGGCGTTCCTTGAGCGCTACGGCGGCTGAGGGCTATTCGGCCGCAAGCCGCAGCGCCGGAAAGCCGGTGATGAAGCGCCCGGCGGCATTGCCCGCGAGATAGGCGAGGCGGCCGCCCGCGATGGTCGCCTCGACGGCTCGGGTCGTCTGGTTGACGATGACCAGATCGGCGCGGCGGCCCGGTTCGATGCGGCCCCGGTCGGTCAGGCGGAGGATCGCGGCCGGGGCGGCCGAGATCATGGCCCAGGCTTTCGCCAGGTCGCAAATCCCCAGGTCGACCAGTGCCCAGGCCGCCAGCGCCAGCGCGGGCAGGTGGTAGTCCGACACCAGCGCGTCGCAGTTGCCCGCCGCTATCAGGTCGGTGGCGGCGATGTTGCCCGCCTGGCTCTTGCCGCGCACGACGTTCGGCGCGCCCATCACCACGGGGCTGTCCATCGCCTTGGCCGCGCTCGCCGCCTGATGCGTGATCGGGAACTCGGCGATGCGGGCGCCGATCATCCGGTAGCGTTCGCGGGTATCGCCGTCGGGGTCGTCGTGGCTGCCATATTCCACCCCCATCCCGTCAAAGGCCTCGGCCAGCCGGCAGAGGTGGCGCGGAACGTCGGGCGCGCGGGCCGTCGCCGCGCCGATGGCGGCCCAGAGCTCTTCCGGCCTGCGGCCGATCTTGTGTGCCCATGAGGCGAAATCGCCCGGGGTGGAGCGCCGCATCTCGACGGCCTCGCCCAGATGGTCGTTGAAGACGACGTAGCCGATCGCATGGCGGCGGACGGTGTCGATCAGGCGCGCGCCTTCGGATACCAGGTGGGTTTCGGCACGGATCTGGATGCGCAGGTCGGTCAGCGCCTGCGGTCGGAAGGCGTCGAGCGCGGCAAAGAGCGCTTCGGCCGCGTCGGGGCCCCGGTGGCCGCCTTCCCAGCTCCAGCCCTGCGCCAGGTAGGCGGTGGTGACGCCGCAGGACGCCGCTTCGCGGTCATAGCCGGCAAGGCCGGTGGCGATGGGAAAGGGGGCCGAGGGACGGGGCGAGATGTGGCGTTCGAACCCGTCGCCGTGCAGGTCGACGATGCCGGGCAGGACGTAGTAGCCGGTCAGGTCGACCTCCGGCAGCGGCCCGCGGGTGATCCGGCCGGCGGCCAGCGCCACCGAGCGGGACTGCAGCACGCCGTCGCGCAGGACGGCGGCGCCGACAAGGCGCATCGGGGGCAGGAAGTCCGCCATGTATGAAGCCCGGATCAGCGGCCCTTGGGGCCCTCGTTGGGTCTTGTGGATAACTGCCGAAGGCTACGGCCGTGTGACAGTCAGTCGGGTGTCACCGTCAAAGCCACACGTTCGCCCGCGAACCAGGTGGTGCCGAACTCGACCGGCCGGCCCTGGGCATCGGCGTTCACCCCGGTCGCCCTGAGGACCGGCGCGCCTTCGGTCAGCCGCAGTCGCAGCGCGAGGGTGCCCCCGGCGGTCTTGGCCACGAGCCGGGTGGAGACGCGGGTATAGTCGGCGACACCCGCCTCGGCGAAGGCGGCGGTGATCGAGCCGGTGCGCTGCATGGCAGCGGGGAAGCCGGGGAAGCGCAGGGCGGGCACGACGCTGCGGAACGCCGCGATGGGCATGTCGTCGGCCAGCGAGACGCCTTCGATCACATGCACGGTCCCGCCGTCGGCAAGGCCGAGCGCTGCGGCCTCGGTCGCGTCGGCGCGTCGGGTTTCGACATGGGTGATGCGGCGCGACGGCACGCGGCCGGTCGCCGCGATGTTCTGGCGGAAGCGGACGCGGCGGCCGAGCGGGTAGTCGGCGCGCGGCGCGGCCGAGACGAAGACGCCGGCGCCCCGTCGGGCGAAGACCTCGCCGGCGCCGGCCAGATGGGCGAGGGCGCGGCGGACGGTGTGCCGGTTGACGCCGAAGCGGGCCGAAAGGTCCGCCTCGCTTGGCAGCCGGTCGCCGGGACGGTAGCGGCCGCCCGAGATTTCGGCCGCGAGGATGGCGGCGATGCCGGTCCAGACGGCGTTGCGGCCCATCGCGGGAAGCTCCGTCATGAAAACTTCATGCCTGCCGGAATTGCCTTTGCCGGGCGGGCGCGGTATGCACTTGTCTAGTTGTATGTTAATTCGACAGGTCGTGCAAGATGTCGGTTTCCGGGTCCGCCCTCGCGGGGGACGCTCAGAGGGCGGGGGACATGGGGCTTCTGGCCCGCGCCCGGCCCGCGCGGCTTGCGGCGCTGCTGCCCGCGCTGCCGCCGCACCAGGCGCTGCGCGGGCCCGAGATCGGGCTGGTCATGGTGCGCGGCAGGGTCAGCGGCACCGGGGCGCCCTTCAACCTGGGCGAGATGGCGGTGACGCGCT
>JBJXFU010000093.1:0-33527 GCA_046155885.1 Paracoccaceae bacterium | reverse complement strand
TGGTGCCTCCAACCCCAACGGTGTTCCCGCAGGCTGCCGTTGCGGTGGCGCCCGCCCCCGAACGCAAATGGGGAGGGGCGGTCGGGCGCCGCCCGGGTGGCTCTCGCGGCTGTTCCGGGCAAGGGGGCGGTGAGGGCGGGGGTGGAGCAAGACGAAAGCAAACCGCTCTAACTCCGAACGGCCGGGCGAGTACCCCCAAGGCTGCACGGCCGGCACGCCAGGTGGAAGCCGATCGCGGTGCCGGCGGGCTTCGCGATGTGGGGAAACCGCGCGTACGGGCCGGCGCGGAAGCCGATGCGAAGGCTGGCGGCGCATCGGGCGCGGGCGCCGGAACCGCGATCTCAGGCGGCCTGCGCCGACATGAACAGCGCGCGCACCTCGTAGGCCTTCAGCGTCACCCGCGCTGCGGGGTAGGCGCTGTGCGAATCCGCACCCGCCAGTTCCGGGAAGAGCGTCAGGACTTCGCCCCGCACCGCCTCGTCCATGTCGCCGAGCGTCTTCTCGCCGGGCTGGAAGCTTTCGCTCCAGGCGCCGTCGGCGCGGACGATTTCGTGGCGGTCGAAGAGAATGTGGATGTAGCTCACCTCGGGACGCGGGTCGCGGTAGATGCCGGGGCGGCAGGCGAGGTGGATGGCCGCCGCCAGAACCTCGCTTTCGCCGGAAACCAGCTCGGCCTCGGGGCCGGTCAGCAGCATGCGGTGCTGCGGCGAAACCGTCATGTCGCGGACCGGCACGCCCGGGGCCAGCGCGTTCGCCCGGATCACCACCGGCTGCAGCGCGGGATTGCGCGCAAGGTCGGCGCGGGTCAGGTCACGCCGCCCGACCCAGCGCACAGTGGCGTAGCCCGAGTCCCGTGTCAGCACCCGGTCGCCGGGCCCGATATCCTCGACCCGCACCGTGCCGCGTGCCGTGTCGATCGCGGTGCCCGGCGTGAAGCAGGGGATGAAGTTGATCCGCTCGATCCCGGTGAACGTCGTGATGTCGCCGTTCCGCCAGAAGATCGTGCCGTTCTCGTTGCTCGGGTCGGAGTAGGAGATCGTGTACTTGCCGACGAGGTTCATCACGTCGAAGTCGTCGCCGCCTTCGCCGCCCGCCACCACGTCGCCGTCCGATTCGCCCATGGCGAGCGTGATCGTGTCGCGGTCGTCGCCGCCGTCGATCTGGTCGATGCCGGCGCCGCCCGCCAGCGTGTCGAAGCCCGCGCCGCCGGTCAGCGTGTCGTCGCCGAGCCCGCCGCTGAGGCTGTCGGTGCCCGTCCCGCCGAGAAGCGAGTCGGCGCCCGACCCGCCGGTGACCGTATCGGCGCCTGCGCCCGCGTCGATGCTGACGCCGACGGTCGAGGCCGAGGCGTTGAACGTGTCATCCCCGGCGGTGCCGTTGACGATTTCGATCCCGCCGAAGCTCCCCGACCCGCCGCCGGCGAAGCTGTAGCTCCCGGTCTCGTCCGCCGTCCAGGTCGCGGTGACGCCGGCGCCCGAGGCGACGCCGGTGAAGCTGAGCGTGTCGCTGTCCGCCCCCGTCTCGCCGCCGAGGATGGTGTCGGTGCCCTGGTTCAGCGAGACGGTGATGGTGTCCTGATCGGCCCCGCCGTCGATGGTGTCGTCGCCGAGCCCGCCGTTCAGGCTGTCTGTTCCCGCGCCGCCGAGAAGCGAGTCGGCGCCCGACCCGCCGGTGACCGTATCGGCGCCTGCGCCCGCGTCGATGCTGACGCCGACGGTGGAGGCGGCGGCGTTGAACGTGTCGTTCCCGGCGGTGCCGTTGACGATCTCGATCTGCGCGAAGGTGCCCGAGCCGCCGCCCGCGAAGGAGTAGGTCCCGGCCTCGTTGCCCGTCCAGGTCGCGGTGACGCCGGCACCCGAGGCAACCCCGGTGAAGCTGAGCGTGTCGCTGTCGGTCCCCGTCTCGCCGCCGAGAATGGTGTCGGTGCCCTGGTTCAGCGTGACGGTGATGGCGTCCTGGTCGGCCCCGCCGTCGAGGCTGTCGTTGCCGAGCCCGCCGTTCAGGCTGTCGAGCCCCGCGCCGCCCAGAAGCGTGTCGTTGCCCGACCCCCCGGTGACGCTGTCCGCCCCGCCGCCCGCATCGACGTAGACGGCGGCGGTGTTCAGCGCGGCGTTGATCGTGTCGTTGCCCGACCCGCCGAGCACCCGCTCGATCTGGCTGAAGGCGACGGTGTTGGTGCCGTCCGATCCGGTCCCGGCCTCGGCCCCCGAGAAGGTCACCGTCAGGTTCGCGGAGACGCCGGTGAAGTCGAGCGTGTCGCTGTCGGTCCCGGTCTCGCCGCCGGTAACCGTGTCCGCGCCCCAGGCGCCCGAGAAGACGAAGCTGTCCTGATCGCCGCCGCCGTCGAGGCTGTCGGCGCCCGCGCCGCCGGTCAGCGTATCCGCCCCTGCGGCGCCGACCAGCGTATCCGCCCCCGACCCGCCGGTGACGCTGTCCGCGCCCGCGCCCGCGTTGATATTGACCGCGACCGTCGAGGCGGCGGCGTTGAAGATGTCGTTGCCGGCGGTGCCCACAAACCGCTCGATCTGCGAGAACGCCCCCGATCCGCCGCCCGCGAAGCTGTAGGTCCCGGCCTCATTGCCCGTCCAGGTGGCGGTGACGCCGGCGCCCGAGGCGACGCCGCCGAAGGTCACGGTGTCGGTGTCGGTTCCGGTTTCCCCGCCGACGAGCGTGTCGGTGCCTTCGTTCAGGTTGACGGTGATGGCGTCCTGGTCGGCCCCGCCGTCGAGGCTGTCGTTGCCGAGCCCGCCGTTCAGGCTGTCCGCCCCCGCGCCACCCAGAAGCGTATCCGCCGCCGACCCGCCGGTGACGCTGTCGGCGCCGCCGCCCGCGTCGACATAGACGGCGGCGGTGTTCAGCGCGGCGTTGATCGTGTCGTTGCCCGACCCGCCGAGCACCCGCTCGATCTGGCTGAAGGCGACGGTGTTGGTGCCGTCGGTGGCCGAGCCCGCTTCGGCGCCCGAGAAGGTGACGGTCAGGTTCGCGGTGACGCCGGTGAAGTCGAGCGTGTCGCTGTCGGTGCCCGTCTCGCCGCCCACAACCGTGTCCGCGCCCCAGGCGCCCGCGAAGACGAAGCTGTCCTGATCGGCCCCACCGTCGAGGCTGTCGGCGCCCGCACCGCCGGTCAGCGTGTCGGCGCCGGCTCCGCCGGTCAGCGTATCCGCCCCCGACCCGCCAGTCAGGCTGTCGGTCCCCGCGCCCGCGTCGATGCTGACGCCGACGGTCGAGGCGGCGGCGTTGAAGATGTCGTTGCCGGCGGTGCCGTTGACGATCTCGATCTGCGAGAACGTCCCCGATCCGCCGCCCGCGAAGCTGTAGGTCCCGGCCTCATTGCCCGTCCAGGTGGCGGTGACGCCGGCGCCCGAGGCGACGCCGGTGAAGACCAGCGTGTCGCTGTCCGCGCCAGCTTCGCTTCCGACAAT
The DNA here is from genome assembly GCA_046155885.1 of Paracoccaceae bacterium. Lineage (GTDB taxonomy): Bacteria > Pseudomonadota > Alphaproteobacteria > Rhodobacterales > Rhodobacteraceae > JAOADN01. The sequence goes on along the minus strand of JBJXFU010000093.1, from coordinate 30,105 downwards.
GGAATCGACGCCCTGGTTCAGCGAGACGGTGATGGTGTCCTGATCCGCCCCGCCGTCGATGGTGTCGTTCCCGGCCCCGCCGTTCAGCGAATCCATCCCGCCGCCGCCGGCCAGTGCATCCGAACCCGAGCCGCCGGTCAGCGTGTCGTTGCCGGTGCTTGCCGCGATGCTGACTGCCACGGTCGATGCCGAAGCGTTGAACGTGTCGTCGCCGGCGGTGCCGTTGACGATCTCGATCCCGCCGAAGGTCCCGGACCCGCCGCCGGCGAAGCTGTAGGTTCCGGTCTCGTTCGCGGTCCAGGTGGCGGTGACGCCGGCGCCGGACACCACGCCGGTGAAGACCAGCGTGTCGCTGTCGGTCCCGGTCTCGCCGCCGAGGACCGAGTCGGTGCCCTGGTTCAGCGTGACGGTGATCGTGTCCTGGTCGGCCCCGCCGTCGAGGCTGTCGTTGCCGAGCCCGCCGTTCAGGCTGTCGAGCCCGAGGCCGCCCAGGAGCGAGTCGTTGTTGTCGCCGCCGTCGAGCACGTCGTTGCCGTCGCCGCCGTCGAGCGTGTCGTTGCCGAGGCCGCCGAGGAGCGAGTCGTTGCCGATGCCGCCCGAGAGGTTGTCGGCCTCGGACCCGCCGTCGAGCGTGTCGTTGCCGTCGCTGCCCGCTAGCGTGTCGACGCCCGCGCCGCCGAGAAGCGAATCGTCGCCCGTGCCGCCGTCAAGGCTGTCATTGCCCGCCCCGCCGTCGAGCGTGTCGGCCTCGCTGCCGCCCGACAGGCTGTCGTTGCCGAGGCCGCCGATCAGGCTGTCGGTCCCGACCTCGCCCAGAAGCGTGTCGTTGCCGTAGCCACCGTCGATCGTGTCGTTGCCGTCGCCGCCGAGGACCGAGTCATCGTCCGAGGCGATCGCCAGGAACTGGACGTCGCTGACATAGATGAACTGGTTGCCGGTCAGCCCGTTGTTGTAGTCGATGACGATGCGCGTCACCGGCCCGGCGATCGTCACCAGCGCCGAGCCGCCGACATCCGTCGGGTTCTCGCTGATCAGCCCGCCGGTCAGGACGCCGCCCGAAACGGTGTCGTTCGAAGACGGCGTGATGGTCACCGTCACCGGGTTGTTGTTGGCGTCGAAGGCGGTGATCGTGACGACGTCCTGCCAGGTCTGGCCGTCGATGTCGTTCAGGCGGAAGGTGACGTTGGTCACTTCGCTCTGGAAGCCCGATCCGGCGACCGCCGCGAAGTTCAGCGTCGTGGACGAGGTATCAGCGTCGCCATTGCCGTTCAGCCAGAGGCTGGAGGCGTTCGAGAACGTCTCGCCCGACCCCACATAGGTGGTGTCGGTATTGACCTGGAAGAGCGGGGTATTGTTGCCGTCGTTCGAAAAGCTCGCGGTGACGTTGATGCCGCCGGTGTTCTGCGTGAAGCCGGCCGCGAGGTTCGTCCCGGCGGCGCCCTGCGCGGTCCAGTTGAGGTCGAGCGCCGTGCCGCTGCTGGGGACGGCCGAAGGGCCGGCGGCGATGCTGTCGTTGCCGGTGCCGCCGAGGATGGTGTCGTTGCCGGTGCCGCCGATGATCGAATCCGCGCCCGCCCCGCCGGACAGACTGTCGTTGCCCGACCCGCCGTCGAAGGTGTCGTTGCCGGTGCCGCCCGTCACCGTGTCGGTCCCGGCGCCGGCCGAAACGGTGACGCCGGTCGTGGTGACCGAGGCGTTGACGCTGTCATTGCCGGCGGTGCCGGTGATTGCCTCGATCTGGCTGAAGCTGCCGCTGCCGGAGGAGAAGGAATAGGTGCCGGTCTCGTTCGCCGAATAGGTGACGGTGACGCCCGTGCCCGAGGTCACGCCGCCGAACTGGAGGGTGTCGAAGTCCGTCCCGCCTTCGCCGCCGGCGATAACGTCGGTGCCTTCGCCCAGGTTGATCTGGATCGTGTCCTGATCCGCGCCACCGTCGATCGTGTCGTTGCCGGTGCCGCCGAGGATCGTGTCGTTACCGGTATTCCCCAGAAGGGAATCGTTGCCCGAACCGCCGTCGATGAAATCGTTGCCGGCCAGGCCGTCGATGGTGTCTCGACCGCCGTTTCCGTAGATGAAATCGTCAGTCGCGGTCCCGGGAAGGGAGTCGTTGCCGCCACCGCCGTTGATCGTTGCCATCTTACGCTGCTCACAGGGTCCGCGGCCGGCGGACCGATTTGGTCACGCGCCATTACTAGAAAAGGACTTAGCCCCCATTAAGACGCTGGTATGGCAGGGGGATTCCCCGTCCCTCCACCGCGGCGCAACCGAAAGTGGAATTGCCCGCGTCCTGACGGGTTCGTTAACGCGATTGCACCGGAATATGGCAACAATCCGGCCAAAGAGGCGCGAACGCCCCCAAATGATGGAATTTCAGCAGATCAGATGGCCAGGGCCGCGATACGTTCCGCATCCGCCATGGGGCGGGCCGGGGTCAGTCCGGACGGGCCCGCGCCGGAGCCGAACACTCCCCGAATAGCGTCCCGCGCCCGCTCGCCGAGAGAGGCGACGGCGCGCGGGTCGGGAAGGAAGCTTTCGCTCCAGATGCCTTCCGACAACACCGCCTCGTGGCGGTCGAAAAGCAGCTGCACGTAGGTCACCGCCGCCGGGGCGACGATCTCGACCCCGTGCCGCCCCGCAAGGTCGCGTGCGGGGACGAAGGCCTCGTCGTGTCCGCCTGTCGCGGTCCGCGCGGCGAACAGGATGCGGTGGTTGGGCGAAAGCAGGATATCGCGCTCGGGCAATCCCTCGCCCAGCGCTCCCGCCCGGATGCGAACCGGCCGGAGAAGCGGGTTGAGGCCGAGCTCGCGCCATCCAAACGCGCGCCGCCCCGACCAGACGACGCGCCGGGACCCATGATCGCGGGTGACCACGCGATCCCCGGCCGAAAGGCCGTCGACCGCGACAAGGCCCCGCTCTGTCAGGACCCTGGTCTCGGGCGTGAAACAGGGAATGGCGGCAAGGACATCGCCCATATCTTCGGGCGCCCCCCCCCGGCCCTCGGGATCGAGCGCCTCGATGCGCCCCCGTCCGAGCCGTTCATCGGAATAGACGAACCGCAGCCCGTTGCCGCCGGCGACAGCCGGGTCACGCACCGCCGCGACCTCTGAAGATACCCGCCCGTTCATCGAACCCAGCCGCAAGACAGAAAAGCCGGTCCCGGCACCGGAGGTAATTCCGGCACCGGGACCTCTTCATCACACAAGCACACCCTTACCACTCGGTTACGCCCACCCCCGAAATGGGGATGTACTCGCTACAATTCGCCGCGGTACCGATCGCACCCCGCGGCGGGTGCTGCCCCCGCCCATTTCCCGGCCTGCGCCGGTACCGGAGGGGCAGCTGCCGCCCCCCCGGATCTCGTGTCACCGCCTCAGCGGCCGAATTCCAGAAGCATCGCCTCGCGCCGCTTCAGCGTGCGCCGGGCCGCGGCATAGGCGCCGCGTCCCCTCTGGTCGGCAAGTTCCGGAAACAACTCGTAAATCTCGGCCCGCTGGGCATTACCCATGGAACCGAGCGTCAGGTCGCCGGGCTGGAAGGATTCCGTCCAGGCGCCGTTCGCCAGCACAACCTCGTGCCGGTCGCAAAGGAAGTGGATGTAGGTCACGCCGAGCACATCGACGCGGCGGACGCCGCGTGCGCTGACGATGTGTTTGGCGGCGACCAGGACCTCGTGCTCTTCGAAGAAAAGCGCGGTCCGGTCGTTGGCCACCAGCATCCGGTGGTTCGGGCTGACCAGCATGTCCCGCTCGGGCAGTCCGTTGCCCAGCGAGCCCTTCTCGATCAGCACCGGCTTCAGATGCGGCAGGGCCTGCAGCTCGGCATAGGAAAGCTGGCGCTGGCCGATCCAGCGGATTTCGCGGATGCCGTTGTCGCGGGTGAGCACCCGGTCGCCGACTTTCAGGTCTTCGACGGCGCGTTCGCCTTTGGGCGTCGCGATTGCGGTTCCGGGCGTGAAACAGGGCACGATATTCTCGATGTTCTTGAAGGTCAGCGACCCGGTGACGTTCCCCTGGCTGTCAAGGAACTGGACCAGGCCGTTTTCGCGGTTCGCCGGGTCGTAGATGATGTTGGTGGCGGCCTTGCCCCAATTGGTCAGGTCAAGCGTGTCAAAGTCGTTGCCGCCCTCGCCGCCGTCGATCACGTCGCCGGCGGTGGTGTTGGTGAAGGTGTCGCGGTCGTTCTGGCCCCAGAGCGTGTCGGCCCCTTCGCCGCCGTCGATCAGGTCATCGCCCTCGCCGGCCGTAACCGAGTCGTTGCCGGCACCGCCGAAGATCGTGTCCTGGCCCGGATCGCCGTCGAGGCGGTCGTTGCCCGCGCCGCCGTCCAGCAGGTCGTTGCCGGCGCCGCCGAAAATGCTGTCGTTGCCGTCGCCGCCGAGGCCGGTGTCGTCACCGGCCCCCAGCCGGATCAGATCGTCGCCCTGGCCGCCGTCGCCCAGGTCATTGCCCGAGCCGCCGGCGAGCGTATCCCGCCCCTCGCCGCCGAGCAGCACGTCGTTGCCCGAACCGCCGTCGAGGCTGTCGCTGCCCGGCCCGCCGTCGAGCGTGTCGTTGCCGTCCTGACCGAAAAGCCGGTCGTTGCCGGCTTCGCCGAGGACGCTGTCATTGCCGTCGCCGGCGCGCACCGTGTCGTTCCCGGCGCCGGCACGCACGAAATCGTCGTCCGGCTGCGCCCCGGGCAGAAGCGCGTCGGCGGCGTCGATGCGGTCCCCGTCCGGATCGCCCCGGTAGGAGCGGTCGATCAGATCGTTGCCGACGGTCCCCGCGACGATGCCGTCACGGGAGCGCGACGGGTCGGGCGCGTCGCGGTCTCCGTCGTTGTGGGTTCTCTCACCCGCCATCGCTTACCCCTATCCGCGTCGGACGCGGTACCAACCACCGTAGAGCCCGGGGTAAAGGCGAGACCGGCAAGGCAGGCGGCAAACCCGGAATGCCGACCCGTGCGCGCCGCAAACCGGCGCTGCCTTGCGCTGCAGTGCGTCCCGGATCGCAACAGGTCTTTCCAACCGTCGCAGCCCGGGACGCACCCCCAGCCGTCTCACTTCACCCCCCAAGCGGGCAATCTCTGGATACCGCGTCACAGCCCGTCACAGGAAGCGGAAAATGGCCGGAAGGTGGCAATCCCTATTCAGAAACTGTTGACAAAGTTGGGGAAAGGTCTGGCGGCGGGTCCGGGCGGGATAGTTAATTGTTTCGTTTTCCGGAAACCGGCGGTTTTGGCCTTTCCCTTTTATTTGAAGCACATGATAAGATTCTCCTGGCGAGTGCCTGTTGGGGAAAATCTTGGGTTGCTGTCCTTTGGTTAGGGGTTGCGTTTCCAAATCAGAAACACTGGGGCGCCCGTGCGGTTGGGGATGGTTTCAAATATGGCAAGAATAAGGCACCGAATTCGCTGTGCGCGGGCACGCACCAAATGGCAAACAGGCACGGGATTGTTCCATTCGCGCAGAGGCTGGGCCAGCATGAACCGGCACGCGCCGAATCAGGCCACCGGAACCGGGAGTGAAGATTTCATGAACGCGGATGGTGCCCGAGGCGAGACTCGAACTCGCATGCCTTGCGGCGACGGATTTTGAATCCGCTGCGTCTACCGTTCCGCCACTCGGGCCACCGGCCCTGCTCTACCGGCCGGGCGCGGCGCTGGCAAGCGCCCGGGCACCCCCCCCGGCATCACAGGTCCCGCGCCCCGAACGTATCGCAGGTCTCGATGTCGCCCGACTTGTAGCCGATGGCGAACCACCGCTGACGCTGCTCCGAGGTGCCATGCGTGAAGCTGTCCGGCATCGGGCGCCGCCCGGCGTTCCTTTGCAGCGTATCGTCGCCGATCCGCTCGGCGGCGTTCATCGCCTCGGCGATATCGCCTTGCTCAAGCGTCCCGAGCCGGTCCGCCGCATAGCGCGCCCAGACACCCGAGTAGCAGTCCGCCTGCAGCTCGATCCGGACGGAAAGCGCGTTCGCGTCCGCTTCGCTCGACCGTTGCCGCAGCGCGTTCACCTTGCCGAGGATGCCAAGTTCGTCCTGGACGTAATGGCCGACCTCGTGGGCCACCACGTAGGCCTGCGCGAAGTCACCGCCGGCGCCGAGCTGGTCCTCAAGCAAGGTGAAGAAGCCGGTGTCCAGATACACCTTCTTGTCGTTCGGGCAGTAGAAGGGCCCTGTCGCCTCGCTGGCGCCGCCACAGGCCGATCCCGTGGCGCCCTTGAACAGGACCAGCGTCACCGGCTGGTAGGTCTGTGCGCGCTGGTCGCGGAGAACCTCGGTCCAGACCTTTTCGGTATCGCGCAGCGTCACCGACACGAACTCGGCCGCGCGCTGGTCGGCCTCGGTGATCTCGGCCTCGCCGCCGCCGGACTGGATCTGCGGCGCGCCGTTCAGAAGCGGCGTCACGTCGAAGCCGAGGAAATAGCCGATGACGATGATCGCCAGAAGCCCCACCCCGCCGACCTGCGCACCACCCCGGCTGACGCCCATGCGGCGGCGGTCCTCGATGTTGTCCGACTGCTCGCGGCCCTGCCAACGCATCCTGCACCCCTTGTCTGACCGGGAGTCCCCGGCACTGCGGCAGGCTCCGGTAGCCCCGGTCCGCCCCGCGGCCAGCCTAGCAAGAGAGGCGCCTGCCCGTCCACCGGATGCCTTGGCAGGCGGCGCCTCTCGGCGGACTTGACGCGCACCCCCGCCGCGTGGCCTAACCGCGCCGCCGGCAGCGCGCCCGTTTCCGGCGCGCGTTGCCCCCCGGCCGGGAGTGAACCCTTGTTCCGCCGACTTTACGACTGGACCCTCGCCTGGACGCGGTCGAAGAACGCCACGACCGCGCTCGGCGTGATCTCGTTCGTCGAAAGCTCGTTCTTCCCGATCCCGGCCGATGTCCTGTTCATCCCGATGTGTGCCGCCCGCCCGGACCGCGCGATGCGGCTGGCCTTCATTGCGACGGTCACCTCGGTTCTCGGCGGCATCTTCGGCTGGATGCTGGGTCACTTCGCCTTCGATCTGGTGGGGCGGCCGATGCTGGAGTTCTGGGGCAAGATGGACAGCTTCGAGAAGCTGCAGGCCTCGGGCGGGACCTCGGCGGCGCTGATCCTGACCATGCTGGTGACGGCGGGCCTGGCCCATATCCCGCCGATGAAGGTGGTGACGATCCTCTCGGGCGTGCTCGGCTTCAGCCTGACCCTCTTCATCCTTTCGGCCATCGTGGCGCGGGGGGCGCGGTTCTATGCGCTGGCCTGGCTGCTGCGGCGGTACGGGGTGCCGATCGTCGCCTTCATCGAACGCCGCCTCGCCTGGATCGCGGGGGGGCTGGTGCTGCTGATCGTGGCGGCGATCCTGTGGCTGGAGTTCGGCGGGTGAGCCGGAACCGGCTGATCCTTCTGGCGGCGGGCGGGTCGGCGGCGCTGCTGCTCGGGGCCTTCGGGTTCCAGATGCTGGGCTACGCCCCCTGCAAGCTCTGCCTCTGGCAGCGCTGGCCGCATGCGGCGGCGACCCTGATCGGGGTTCTCGCGCTGTTGCTTCCCGGCCGCCTTCTGCCGCTCTTCGGCGGGCTTGCGGCGTTGTCCACCTCGGGGCTCGGGGTCTACCACACCGGGGTCGAGCGGGGCTGGTGGCTGGGGCCCACCACCTGTTCGTCGGGGCCGGTGGGCGGCTTGTCGGCCGAGGACCTGCTGAACGAGATCATGGCCGCGCCGCTGATCCGCTGCGACGAGGTGGCGTGGAGCTTCGCGGGCCTGTCGATGGCGTCGTGGAACGCGGTCCTGTCGCTGGCGCTTGCCGCCATCTGGATCGCGGCGGCGATGCGGCGGGACCGGGCCGGATAGAGGCTCCCTCGGGGGGGCAAGTCGACGGGCGGGCCTGGCTCCTCATCGCTTCCTGGCGGGCGCGCTTCGGTCCGGCGGCACGCGCGACGAGCGCGCGGTGAGGCTGGATTTCGGGACCGGACGGGCGCAGGTTCGGCCGGAAGGGAAAGGACATAGCATGACCAAGACCGTCATCCTGATCGGCGCGCCGGTGGACGAAGGCCAGGCCCGCCCCGGCTGCCTGATGGGCCCCGCCGCGCTGCGCACCGCCGGGATCGCCCGCAGCCTTGCCGACCTGGGCGTCGCCGTCCGCGACACGGGCGACGTGCCGCCCGCCCCGCTGCGCGCCGCCGCCTGCCCCAACCCGGCGGTGCATCACCTTTCCGAAACCGTCGCCTGGACCGAGGCCCTTGCCGCCGCCGCCGAATCCGCGATGGCCGAAGGCGTGCCGATCTTCATGGGGGGCGACCATTCGCTGTCGCTCGGTTCGGTCGCGGGGGTCGCGGCGCATGCCCGGCGCGCCGGGCGGCCCTTGTTCATCCTCTGGCTGGACGCCCATACCGACTACCACACGCCCTTGACCACCCAGTCGGGGAACCTGCACGGCACCCCCTTGGCCTACATCACCGGCCAGCCCGGCTTCGATGCCTTCCCCCCCTTCCCCGCGCCGGTCCCGCATGAGCGGGTCTGCTTCTACGGCATCCGCTCGGTCGACCCCGAAGAGCACGCGGCGCTGCTCAGGACCGATGCCACGATCTGCGACATGCGCGCGCTGGACGAACGCGGCATCATCGCGCCCTTGCGCGAATTCCTGGCGACGGTGCGGGGCGCCAACGGGCTCTTGCACGTCTCGCTCGACGTCGATTTCCTCGACCCCTCGATCGCGCCGGCGGTCGGCACCACGGTTCCCGGCGGCACCACCTTCCGCGAGGCGCATCTGGTCTGCGAGCTTCTGCACGAATCCGGTCTGGTCAGTTCGCTTGACCTGGTGGAGCTGAACCCCTTCCTGGACGAACGCGGCCGGACGGCGAAGCTGATGGTCGAGCTGGTGGGCAGCCTGATGGGCCGCAAGGTCTTCGACCGGCCGACGCGGAGCTTCCCATGACCGTCGCGAAGGACTCGGGGCTGAACGTCGTGCCTTTCGTCAGCGTCGAGAACATGATGCGGCTGGTCAGCGCGGTCGGCCCCGAGCGGATGATGGCCGAGATCGCCGGGCGCATCGAAGCCGATTTTCGCCGCTGGCCTGAGTTCGACAAGACGCCCCGCATCGCCTCGCATTCCGCGGTGGGGGTGATCGAGCTGATGCCGACCTCGGACGGGGTGCACTACGGCTTCAAGTACGTGAACGGCCACCCGGCCAACATGAAGGCGGGGTTGCAGACGGTGACCGCCTTCGGGCTTCTGGCCGAGGTGGCGACGGGCTATCCGGTGCTTCTGTCGGAGATGACGATCCTGACGGCCTTGCGCACCGCCGCGATGTCGGCCTTGGCGGCGAAGCATCTGGCGCCGGAGGGATCGGCGGTGATGGCGCTGATCGGCAACGGCGCGCAGGCCGAGTTCCAGGCGCTGGCCTTCCGCGAGATCGCGCGGGTGCGGGAGGTGCGGCTTTACGACATCGACCCGGCGGCGACGCGGAAATGCGCGGCGAACCTTCTGGGATCGGGCCTGAAGGTCGTGTCCTGCGCGGCGGCCGAGGACGCGATCCTCGGCGCACAGATCGTCACCACCGTGACGGCCGACAAGCGCAACGCGACGATCCTGACCGACAACATGGTGGGCTCGGGCGTGCATCTGAACGCCGTCGGGGGGGACTGCCCGGGCAAGACCGAGCTGCACCGCGACATCCTTCTGCGGTCGTCGGTCTTCACCGAGTACACGCCGCAGACGCGGGTGGAGGGCGAGATCCAGCAACTGGCGGCGGATCATCCGGTGACCGAGTTCTGGCAGGTGCTGAACGGGCTGGCGCCGGGGCGGACCTCGGCGCGGCAGATCACGCTCTTCGATTCGGTGGGGTTCGCTGTCGAGGATTTCTCGGCGCTGGCCTATGTGCGGGGGCTGCTGGACAGCCACCCGTTTTTCGAGCCGCTGGACATGATCGCCGACCCCGACGACCCGCGCGACCTGTGGGGAATGCTGATGCGGGCGAAGGGGCGATAACGCCGCTCCCCGACGCCCCCTCGAAGGCCGGGCATCCGATCGGATGGGCACACCCCATGGCGGCAGGTTTCGACGCCTGCACGCGGTATCTGCCTGATGAATGCAACGCCCGGCGCGTAGCTACGCGTGTACTACGGATGAACTACGCATGTGCTACGCGAAAACGACGGCCGTATTCGCCCGGTCTCAGTGCAGGCGGAACTCGCCCACCACGTTCCGCCATTCGTTCGGGGCGATCAGCTTGCGGTGGCTGAAGCGGACCGAATGCAGCGGCCCCTCGATCTTCTCTTTCCAGAAGTCGATGAAGCGGAAGAGCTCGGGGTAGTCCGGCGCCAGGTCGTATTCCTGCCAGATGAAGGAGTTGAGCACATGCCGGTAATCCGGCAACCGGTAATACAGCTCCGCCGTCGTCAGGCCGTAGCCCTTCAGCATCAGCTCGGTCTCGGCAGAGGGTCCGCTCGCACGCATCACGCGCCTCCGGTTACGCCCGTCCATGACCGCATCATGACAAGGAACGGTTTCCTTTCAATGGAGAGAGCGTGACCGAACCGCGGCATCTTCGGGCACGGGATGGGGGGCGATGCCATCATTGCACGCAATCCATGGTATCGGGTATAGTGGGGGACAACCAGGCAAAGACCGGCAAGAGCAGAGGCGGCGGACGTGAGCGATACCCCGGAACCCCCTGAAACCGAAGGTGATTCTCCGCGCCGCATGGCCCATGACGGGCCGTCCGTCGATATCGCCGAGGAGATGAAGACGGCCTACCTCGATTACGCGATGAGCGTGATCGTCAGCCGCGCCATCCCCGACCTGCGCGACGGGCTGAAACCGGTGCACCGGCGCATTCTTTACGCGATGCACGAAACCGGCAACACGCATGACAAGCCCTACCGCAAGTCGGCGCGGCCGGTCGGCGACGTGATGGGCAAGTACCACCCGCACGGGGATTCGGCGATCTACGACGCGCTGGTGCGGATGGCGCAGGATTTCTCGATGTCGCTGACGCTGCTGGACGGGCAGGGCAACTTCGGCTCGATGGACGGCGATAACCCGGCCGCCATGCGCTATACCGAAGTGAGGATGGACAAGTCCGCCGCCTCGCTTCTGGCGGATATCGAAAAGGACACGGTCGACTTCCAGGACAATTACGACGGCAAGGACAAGGAACCCACCGTCCTGCCGGCGCGCTTCCCCAACATGCTGGTGAACGGCGCGGGGGGGATCGCGGTTGGTATGGCGACGAACATCCCGCCGCACAACCTGGGCGAGGTGGTGGACGCGACGCTGGCGCTGATCGAAAATCCGGACCTGACGTCGGAAGACCTGATGGAATACGTGCCGGCGCCGGATTTCCCGACCGGCGGCATCATCCTCGGCCGGTCCGGTGCGCGGAAGGCGTACCTGGAGGGGCGCGGATCGGTGATCATCCGGGCCAAGGCGCGGATCGAGGAGTTGCGGAAGGACCGCTTCGCCATCGTCCTCGACGAGATACCCTATCAGGTGAACAAGTCCACGATGATCGAGCGCATCGCCGACATGGTGCGCGAGAAGAAGATCGAGGGCATCGCCGGGATCGCCGACGAAAGCGACCGGGTGGGCGTGCGGGTGGTGATCGAGCTGAAGCGCGATGCAACGCCCGAAGTGGTGCTGAACCAGCTCTGGCGCTTCACCCCGATGCAGACCTCGTTCGGCTGCAACATGCTGGCGCTGAACGGCGGGCGGCCGGAACAGCTGACCTTGCGCGACTTCCTCACCCATTTCCTGAGCTTCCGTGAGGAAGTCGTTGCCAGGCGGACAGCTTTCGAACTTCGCCGGGCGCGCGAACGCAGCCATATCCTCTGCGGCCTGGCGGTCGCGGTGTCGAACGTGGACGAGATCGTCGCCACCATCCGGTCCTCGGCCGACCCCGCCGAGGCGCGCGAACGGCTGATGACCCGGCGCTGGCCGGCGGCCGAGATCGCCCCCTACATCCGCCTGATCGACGACCCGACGCATCCGATCAACGAGGATGGCACCTACAACCTGTCCGAGGCGCAGGCGCGCGCCATCCTGGACCTGCGCCTGCAGCGGCTGACCGCGCTGGGCGTCAAGGAAGTCACCGACGAGCTTGAAACGCTCGCCGCCTCGATCCGCGACTTCCTCGCCATCCTCGCCTCTCGCGACCGGATCATGGCGATCATCTCCGAGGAACTGCGCGAGGTGCGCGCGATGTTCGCCGTGCCGCGCCGGACCGAGATCACCGACTGGGCCGGGGACCTTGAGGACGAGGACCTGATCGAGCGCGAGGATATGGTCGTCACCATCACCTCCGGCGGCTATGCCAAGCGCACGCCGCTGGCGGAATTCCGGGCGCAGAGGCGGGGCGGCAAGGGCCTTTCTTCGATGCAGACGAAGGAAGACGATGTGGTGACGACGCTTTTCGTCGCCAACACGCATACCAACCTTCTGTTCTTCACCACCGACGGGATGGTCTACAAGCTGAAATGCTGGCGGCTGCCGCTGGCGGGCCGGCAGGCCAAAGGCAAGGCACTGATCAACCTTCTGCCCATCGGTCAGGGTGTGTCGATCGCCGCGCTGATGCCGGTCGATGTGCCCGAGGACCACTGGGACGATCTGCAGATCTTCTTCGCGACCTCGGACGGCGACGTGCGTCAGAACGCGCTTTCGGATTTCACCAATGTGAAGTCGAACGGCAAGATCGCGATGAAACTGCCTGAAAACACGAAGCTTGTGAACGCCCGCATCTGCGGCGAGGACGACGACATTATGCTTGTCACCGCGATGGGCCGCGCCATCCGCTTTCCCACAACCGAGGTGCGCGTCTTCAAGGGCCGCGATTCGACGGGCGTGCGCGGCATCCGTCTGGCCGAGGGCGACCGGGTCGTCAGCATGTCGGTCATCCGCCACTTCGAGGCCAGCCCCGAAGAGCGCGCGGCCTATCTCAAGCAGCGCCGGCTGGTCGCCGGGGCCACCGATGACGAGGCCGAGGCGGACGAGGACGAAGAGGCGGTGGCCGAAGGCCAGCTTTCCACCGAACGCTACGCCGGGATGAGCGCTTCCGAGGACCTGATCCTGACCATCACCGCGCGCGGCCAGGGCAAGATCTCGTCCAGCCACGACTACCCGGTGCGGGGCCGGGGCGGCCAGGGCGTGATGGCGATGGACAAGGCGATGCGCGGCGGCACGCTGGTCGCGAGTTTTCCGGTCGAGCCCGGCGATCAGGTGATGCTTGCCACCTCCACCGGCCAGTCGATCCGCTGCCCGGTCGAGGGGATCAGCTTCCGGTCGCGGTCGGCCGGGGGGGTGAAGGTCTTCGACACCGGCGAGGGCGAAGAGGTGGTCTCGGTCGCGCGGATCGAGGATCAGGGCGAGGGCGAGGAATAGAGGCGGCCCGTCCCCGCAGCGGCCGAGTGGCACTCGGCCCGGGTGCCGTTAACTATCTGGCAAGATTACGCTTTCGTTAACCCTGACCGTCCGGCATAAAGGCGTTGCGGCCCGGAAGCGGGACCGCCTGCGCCAGAAGGCGCCCCCTCCGCCACCTCTCCCCGTTCCTCAAGCCCGCGTCGTAGCCCCATGTTCCGTTTCGGTTTCCTGCCGGCGGCCTTTGCCGCCCTGTCGCTGTCGCCGCTGCCCGCGCTCGCGCAATCGAGCCTCGGCCTGTCTTTCGCCGAAGCCGCCATCGAGGCGGGGTCCGCATCCACCTCGCGGGGGGCCGCGCGGCTGACCGGGGCGTGGGCGATCACGCCGTCGCACGGGGTGCAGCTTGGCCTCAGCCTCACCGACTATCCGTCGGGCTATGTCGGCCAGGTCTCGGGGCAGGTCTACATGTCGCCCGCGCCGGAGTGGAAATACGGCTTCTCGGCCAGCCTTGCCGACGCCAGCAACCGCGAGGCGACCATCGCCACCGCCGGCGTCGCCGCGATCTGGGCGCCGACCGAGCGGACCGCGATTCAGGGCACCGCACTTCTGGGTTACGCGCGGCCCCGCGACATCGACTTCGTGACCTTCGGACTTTCGGCCGAAACCGCGATCAGTGCGCGTTCGGCGGTCTTCGCCGACCTGACGGTGACGGCGGTGGACGAGGCGGTGCTGAGCGCCACCGCCACCACCGGGCGCATCGGGCTGCGCCACGCCTTCGGCGACTTCGGGCCCGAGGCGAGCCTGGCGCTGGCGTCGGACCGGCTGACGGGGCGCGACGCGGCGCCGCGCGACACGCGGGTGGAATTCGCCCTCACCTGGCGCTTTGGCGGCGATCGGGCGGGCCGGGTTTCGGCGCGCGACCGTGCGTTCGCCGAGGTGAAGCCGTTCGATCCCTTCCTGCGGCGCGGGCTTTTCTGACGAAAGCGGCGGGCAATTCCCGCAGACGGAATCTACAAAGTGTTTCTTCCGGGCGGCCAAATGCCCCGATCCGAACACTTTTTTAACGAATGCGGGTCTACCTTCCGCGTCAGTCTTCCTTGCAAGCGGTCGAACCTGAACCGGCCGGCGTGCAAGAGAACCGAACGCGGAAGGGATGATGACGATGGCTCAGGCCGATCTCTACGACAACAAGCCCAGTGTCGCCCATGGCGCGGTGCGCCTTCTCGCCTCTGTGCGTTTCCTTCTTCCGGCGTTCTCGCTTACCCGGGCGAAAAGCGTGGCCAAGCGCCGCGCGCCCGATCCGCGCGAAGCGGGCTATCTGGCCGACATCGACATGGAAGTGGGGATCTGATCCGGCCACCGCGGCCGCCTGACCCCCGACCCCTGGCCCGGAGGCCGCCGCGCGCGCCCCCCGGGCTTTTCATTCCGCCCCCCCTGCCCTAAATCCTCGCCCCGATGGGCGAACCTCTCCACATCGTCGGTGGCGGCATGGCCGGGTCGGAAGCGGCCTGGCAGGCCGCGTCGCGCGGAGTTCCCGTCGTCATCCACGAAATGCGCCCCGGCGTGGGCACCTTCGCGCACCGCACCGGCGATCTGGCCGAGATGGTCTGTTCCAATTCCTTCCGGTCGGACGATCATCAGAGAAACGCCGTCGGCCTTTTGCACTGGGAAATGCGCGCCGCGGGCAGCCTGATCATGGAGGCGGCACTGGTGCACCGGCTTCCGGCGGGCGGCGCGCTGGCGGTGGACCGGGACCCGTTCGCCCGCACCGTCACCGACCGGCTGCTGTCGCACCCGCTGATCCGGCGGTCCGACGCGGAAGTCACTGGGTTGCCCGATACCGGCGACTGGATCATCGCCACCGGCCCCCTCACCTCACCCGGGCTGGCCGGGGCGATCCGGGCCGAGACCGGCGCCGACCAGCTGGCCTTCTTCGACGCCATCGCCCCGATCGTGCATGCCGACACGATCGACATGGGCGTCGCCTGGCGCCAGTCGCGCTATGACAAGGGCGAGACGGAGGACGAGCGCACCGCCTACATCAACTGCCCGATGACGCGCGAGGAGTACGAAGGGTTCATCGGCGCGCTGCTGGCAGCCGACAAGACCGAATTTCGCGATGGCGAGACGGCAGGCTATTTCGACGGCTGCCTGCCGATCGAGGTGATGGCCGAACGCGGGCGCGAAACGCTGCGGTTCGGGCCGATGAAGCCTGTCGGGCTGACCAACGCCCATGCCCCGGGGGTGAAGCCCCATGCCGTCGTGCAGCTTCGCCGCGACAACGCCCAGGGTACGCTCTACAACATCGTGGGCTTCCAGACGAAGATGAAGCACGGTGCGCAAGTCGATGTGTTCCGGCGGATTCCCGGGCTGGGTAGCGCCGCCTTCGCGCGCCTTGGCGGGATTCACCGGAACACCTTCATCAACTCGCCGAAGCTGCTTGACGGCCAGTTGCGGCTGAAATCGCGGCCTAACATCCGCTTCGCCGGGCAGATCACCGGGGTCGAGGGCTATGTCGAATCGGCAGCGATGGGGATGCTCGCGGGCCGTCTCGCCGCGGCCGAGAGGGCGGGGCGCGCCCTTGCGCCGCCACCGCCCGATACTGCGACGGGGGCTTTGGTCGCCCACATCACGGGGGGCGCGGATGCGAAGACCTTCCAGCCGATGAACGTCAACTTCGGGCTTTTCCCGCCGATCGACGCCAAAGGCGGCCGGAAGGGGCGAAAGGATCGCTACATGGCCTATACGGAGAGGGCGAAAGCCGAGTTCCTTCAGTGGCTTGACGGCCAGAGTTGAGAACCCGCTTCGCCCCCTCGCCCACCGGCTATCTGCATCTGGGCCACGCCTATTCGGCGATGCTTGCGCATGACCGGGCGATGGAACAGGGCGGCGAGTTCCTGCTGAGGATCGAGGACACCGACGGCGCCCGCATCCGCCCCGAATACGACGCGGCGATCTTCGAAGACCTTGCCTGGCTTGGGCTTCGCTGGGCCGTACCCGTCCTGCGGCAATCCGCCAGCCTTGCCGTATATGACGTGGCGCTCGGCCGGCTGTCCTTGCTCGGCCTCACCTATCCCTGCCGCTGCACGCGGTCGGACATCCTTGCCGCGCTGTCGGCCCCGCAGGAAGGCGCGCCGCACCTTGCCCCGGATGGCCAGGCCTATCCCGGAACCTGCCGGGCGCGGACGATGCGCGAGGCGTTGTCCGGCGACGCGATCCGGCTGGACCTCCGCCGTGCGCTGGACTGCATAGGCGGCGCCGAGCTCCCCGGCTTCGCGGAAAGCGGGCCGGCGCATGAAGGCACCCACCGGATCGACGCCGGCCGAATGCTGCGGACGCTGGGCGATGTCGTGCTGGCGCGCAAGGACATCGGCGCGGCGGGCTACCATCTGGCCGTGGTGGTTGACGACGCGCGCCAGGCCATCACCGAGGTGACCCGCGGCGAGGATCTGTTCGCGGCGACCTTCCTTCACATCCTTCTGCAGCGCCTTCTCGGCCTGCCGACTCCGCTCTACCATCACCACCGCCTGATCCGGGACGAGGCCGGCAAGCGCCTTGCCAAGCGCGACGATGCCCGCTCGCTGCGCCGCTACCGCGCCGAAGGGGCAAGCCCGGGCGATATCCGCCGGCTGGTCGGGCTGGGATAGGGGGCCCGCTCAGCCGGGGAGAGGTTCCGCGATCCGGACGCTTTCGCCGCCCCGCACGGCGCGGAAGAAGCAGCTTTGCGTTCCGGTGTGGCAGGCGGGGCCCTGCTGTTCCACCAGCAGAAGCAGCGCGTCCCCGTCGCAGTCGAGTCGCATCTCGACCAGCCGCTGCCGGTGCCCCGAGGTTTCGCCCTTTACCCAGAACGCACCCCGCGACCGCGACCAGTAGGTCACCTCGCCCGTCGCAAGCGTCCGGGCCACGGCCTCGGCGTTCATCCAGGCAAGCATCAGCACCGCGCCGGTGGCATGGTCCTGCGCCACCGCCGGGATCAGTCCGGCCGCGTCGTACCGAAGCGTGGCGGGGTCGAATGGCATGGCGGTCGCCTTTTCATCGGATGCGGCAGGGCCTATCTAAGGGGCGGACGCGCCGGATGAAACCCGGTGCCGACGGAAGTGGCCATGAGCGAAACCGACCTTATCAAGCTCTACTCGCAGCGCATCCTGGCGCTGGCCGCCGACATCCCGCATTCCGACCGGCTTGCCGCACCGATGGCCACGGCGCGCCGCCGCTCGCCGCTGTGCGGCTCGACGGTGACTGTCGATCTGGATGTCGAGGCGGGCCGCGTCAGCCGCTTCGGACAGGATGTGCGGGCCTGCGCGCTGGGCCAGGCTTCGGCCGCGATCGCCGGGGCGGCGATGATCGGCCGAAGCCGGGCCGAGGTGGAACGTGCCCGCGACGAGCTTTCCGCGATGCTGAAAGAGGCGGGGCCGGTGCCTGCGGCGCCCTTCGACGGGTATGAAGCGCTGCTGCCGGCGCGCGACTACCGCAACCGCCATGCCTCGATCCTGCTGGTGCTGGAAGCCGCGGCCGAGGCGATCCAAGCGGCCGAGCGCGCGGCCTGACCCCTTTCTCCGAAAAGAAAAGGGCCGCCGGAGCGTTCAGGCTCCGGCGGCCGAGTGCGCGGTCTCTGTGGTCCGGCGACCCGGGCGGATGGTCCGTCAGCGACGGGGTCCGCGAAGGGCAAGACAGGCGGTCAGCCGAAAGGCGCACGAAGGCTTGGGGACAGGTGCGCGAACTGGGCCGCCGGGCAGAGCGACGCGAGGCAGAAAGGATCAGGCGAAGGCGGTCAGGTTCAGCGCCACGACCAGCGCCACGACCAGTGCGCCAAGACCGATCAGGTCCTGCGCGAAAGTCGAGGAGGCGCGCGAAAGGACATCGCGAAGGCGGAGGGGGTACGGGTGCATCGGGCGGGTTCCTGTCAGTCGGTCGTTTCTGTTGCGCATTTGTTCTCACATCGGTGCGGCCGTGTAAAGAACTAATTAGGAACATACGCGAACTTTATGCCAACACCTATCCGACCCGGATCATCGCCATCGCGCGGTCCTGCTCCATCAGCCACAAAAGCACCCGCGCCGCCTGGCCGCGCGGGCCGCTCAGGTCGGGGTCCTTCGTCAGCAGCGCCCGTGCGTCGCTCTGCGCCAGCGCCATCAGGTCGGCCTGGCGTTCCAGATCGGCGATGCGGAACTTCGGCAGGCCCGACTGCGCGGTGCCGATCAGGTCGCCCGCGCCGCGCATGGCGAGGTCTTCCTCGGCGATGCGGAAGCCGTCGTCGCTGTCGCGCAGGATCGCCAGCCGCCGCGCCGCGGGGTCCGACAGGGGCAGGCTGTAAAGCATCAGGCAGGTCGATTCGTCCTCGCCCCGCCCGACCCGGCCGCGCAGCTGGTGCAGCTGCGCCAGCCCGAAGCTTTCCGCCCGCTCGATCACCATGATCGTCGCCTCGGGGACGTTGACGCCCACCTCGATCACCGTCGTCGCCACCAGCACCCGCGTCCGGCCCGCGACGAAGTCCGCCATCGCGGCATCCTTTTCGGCGGGCGGCATCTGGCCGTGGACAAGGCCCACGACCCCTTCGCCAAGCGACGTCCGCAGCGCCAGGAAGCGGTCGGTGGCCGCCGTCAGGTCCACCGCCTCGCTTTCCTCGACCAGAGGGCAGACCCAATAGGCGCGCCGCCCTTCGGCCACCGCGCGGGAGAGGTGGGCGATCACTTCGCCGATCCGGGGCGTGGCGACCAGCGCAGTGCGGACCGGGCGCCGCCCGGGGGGCTTTTCGTCCAGCACGCTCACATCCATGTCGCCATAGCTTGCCAGCGCCAGGCTGCGGGGAATGGGCGTCGCGGTCATGACGAGCACATCCGCCGCCTCGCCCTTGCCGCCCAGTTCCATCCGCTGCGTGACGCCGAAGCGGTGCTGTTCGTCGATCACCGCAAGGCGGAGATCGCGGAAGAACACGTCTTTCTGGAAAAGCGAATGGGTGCCGATCAGGATCGCGGTTTCCCCGGCTTCCACGGCGGCGAGCTTTGCCGCGCGCTCGGTGCCGCGGTCGCGGCCGGTCAGGATGTCGATCCGCACCCCGGCGGCTTCGGCCAGCGGGGACAGGCTTTCCAAGTGCTGGCGGGCGAGGATTTCGGTGGGCGCCATCAGCGCCCCCTGCCCCCCGGCCTCGGCCGCGATCAGAAGCGCGAGGAAGGCCACGAGCGTCTTGCCCGAGCCCACGTCGCCCTGCAGCAGCCGGTTCATTCGCTCCGGCCCGGCCATGTCAGCGGCGATTTCGGCGACCGCGCGGGCTTGTGCCGCCGTCATCGTGTAGTGAAGCGTCTCCAGTACGTGACGACGTAACGCTCCGTCGCCGTCTGAAGACCGCCCCTTGCCACGGCGGATCCGCGACCGGGCCAGCGCCAGGGTCAGCTGATGCGCCATGACCTCGTCGTACGCCAGCCGCCGCCGCGCGGGCGTGTCGGGGGACAGCGCGTCCGGCCCGGCCGGAAGGTGGGCGGCGCGGATTGCCGTGTCCCAAGCGGGCCAGGCTTCGCGGGCCATCAGGCCCGGGTCGATCCATTCCTGAAGCTGCGGCACCCGCTTCAGCGCCGAGCGGACGGCGCGGCCGACCTGGCGCTGGGTCAGCCCGGTCGTCAGCGGATAGAGCGGCTCGAAGGCGGGCAGGTTCTTTGCCTCGGCCGGCCGCAGGATGAGGTCGGGATGGACCATCTGCGCGATGCCGTCGAAAAGTTCGAGCTTGCCCGACACCACCCGCCGCTGGCCGGTCGGCAGCTGGGCCGCGAGAAGGTCGCCGCGGGCGTGGAAGAAGACGAGCTGGAATTCGATCGTGCCGTCATCGACATGCACCCGCGTCGGCCCCCCCTTGCGCCGCGCCGGGAAATGCGCGCCGACGGTGACGGCAACGGTCACCGTCGCGGGCGGCACCACCTCGCGGATCGAGGTACGCAGGCGGCGGTCCACCCCGGCGTAAGGCAGGGTCAGGATCAGATCGCGCGGCCGGGTGATGGCCAGTTGCTCGAACAGGCCGGCAGTGCGCGGGCCCACCCCGTCCAGCGTGTCGATCCCGGCGAAAAGCGGGTAGAGGATCGGCGGCCGCGTCATCCCCCGATCAGCGCGATCCACGCCTCCTCTTCGATCAGCTTCACGCCCAGCCGCTCGGCGTCCTTCGCCTTCGATCCCGCGCCGGGGCCCGCGACCACCAGATCGGTCTTTGCCGATACCGACCCCGCGACCTTGGCCCCTAACGCCTCGGCACGCGCCTTGGCCTCGGCCCGCGTCATCCTTTCCAGCGATCCGGTGAAGACCACCGTCAGCCCCGCGACCGGGCTGCCGCCCGAGGCGGGGCGGGCCGCGTCTTCAATGTCCTCAAGCCGGGCGACAAGCCGGTCGATGGACGCGCGTTCCCGGTCCTGGTGGAAGGTCGTCACCACCGAGGCGGCAAGCGTTTCGCCCACCCCGTCGATGGCCAGGAGTGCCTCCCATTCCGGCCCCTCGCCCACCCGCGCCGCCGTCATCGCGGCTTCGAAGGCGGCCCAGGAGCCGTAGTGGCGCGCCAGCAGACCCGCCGCCGCCTCGCCCACATGCCGGATGCCAAGCGCGAAGATCACCCGCGCCAGCCCGATGCGGCGGCGGTCGGCTATGGCGCGGAAAAAGTTGCCGACGGACTTCGCGCCGTAGCCGGGCTGGCCCGCGAGCGGTGTCCGGGCGCGTTCCCGAAAGCGTTCGGCAAAGGCCGCCCGGTCGAAGGCGTCCAGCCCAACCGCCGCCGCAAGCCGCGCCTCGTGATCTGCCCGCGTCTCGCCGCCTTCGGGGCCGAGAATCGCGTCGGGCGCAGCCAGCGCCTTGTCGCCGCCTGCGTCGCGCGCCTCCAGCGTGAAGATGTCGGCCGGTTCGCGGAGCCAGCCGAGCAGGTGGAACTCTTCGATCTGCTTCGCGCCAAGCCCTTCGATGTCGAAGGCGGCGCGGCTGACGAAGTGCTTCAGCTTTTCGACCGCCTGCGCGGGGCAGATCAGGCCGCCGGTGCAGCGCCGGACCGCGTCGCCGGGTTCGCGCACGGCGTCGGAGCCGCAATCCGGGCAGCGGTCGGGGAAACGGTAGGGGACCGATCCCGGGGGCCGCCGTGCCGGATCGACGGCGGCGATCTTCGGGATCACGTCGCCCGCGCGGTAGACCTGCACCCAGTCGCCGACGCGGATGTCGGTCCCGCCCCGGATCGGCTGGCCCCTGGCGTCGCGGCCCGCGATGTAATCCTCGTTGTGCAGTGTGGCGTTCGACACCACGACGCCCCCCACTGTCACCGGCGCCAGCCGCGCGACGGGCGACAGCGCGCCGGTGCGGCCGACCTGGATGTCGATGGCCTCGAGCCGCGTCCAGGCGAGTTCGGCGGGGAATTTGTGCGCGATGGCCCAGCGCGGGGTGGTAGAGCGGAAGCCGAGCCGGGCCTGCAGGGCGAGCTCGTCCACCTTGTAGACGACGCCGTCAATGTCGTAGCCGAGTGTGGCGCGTTCCGCCTCGATCTCAGTCCATGCCGCCAGAAGGGCGGCGGGCCCGTCGCAGAGCCGGGTGCGGTCGTTGGTGCGGAAGCCGAGGCGGCGGAGGCGGTCGAGCGCGCCGGACTGGGTGGCGGCGAGCGGCGCGGACAGCTCGCCCCAGGCATAGGCGAAGAAGCGCAAGGGGCGCGACGCGGTGATCGCGGCGTCGAGCTGGCGCAGGGAACCCGCAGCGGCGTTGCGGGGGTTGGCGAAGGTGCGCCCCGCTGCGGCGCCGCGTTCGTTGAGCGCGGCGAAGTCGGGATGGGTCATGTAGACCTCGCCCCGGACCTCGACCACCTCTGGCGGGTCGCCCGCCGGGTCGAGCCGGTCGGGAATGTCGCCGATGGTGCGGGCATTGGCGGTGACGTTCTCGCCGGTTTCGCCGTCGCCCCGCGTTGCGGCTTCGGTCAGCCGGCCGTTTTCGTAGCGCAGCGACAGCGAGAGGCCGTCGATCTTCGGCTCGGCGGTATAGGCGAGCGGCGCGTCGGGCGGCAGGTTCAGGTAGCGGCGGATGCGGTCGTCGAATTCGGCGATCTCTTCGGCCGCAAAGGCGTTCCCGAGGCTTAGCATGCGTACCCGGTGGCGGACCTTGGCGAAGGTCTCGGACGGGGCCGCGCCGACCGTCCCGGTCGGGCTGCCGGGCGCGAGGAGCGCGGGGAAGCGGGCCTCGATGGCGGCCAGGCGGCGCTTCATCGCGTCGTAGTCGGCGTCGGAAATCTCGGGCGCGTCGAGCGTGTGGTAGGCGCGGTTGGCGCGGCCGACAGCCTCGGTCAGCCGCGCCGCCTCGGCCGCTGCGACGGCTTCGGTCAGCGACCCGACTTCCGGCTCTGTCCGCCCCTTTCCGGCCAACGGCTTCGCCCTCCCGACCTGCCCCGGAAGTGATAGGGGGCGTGCCGGCGCGCGTCCAGTGCGGGACCGGGGACAGGTGATGACGAGGCCTCCGGGGGGCGCGGGCCTGCGTCCGGCACGCCAGGCTCCTCCCGGCGGTTTCGTAGGGGATCGGGGGGGGGGCGCGGGCGGAGTGTCCTGCGGAGGGACAAGTCAGCGGGCTTCCAATCGCAAGGGGTTATGAGCGCGGGTTCATCGAATTTTCACCTCTCGCGCAACGCCCCCAGCGGGAGGATTCCGTCGGGGCCCCGGCGCGCCGTTGCGTCCGGACCTCGCCCTTGGCCCACGTTTGGAGTCCCCCTCAGGACCACGAGGTCGGCCCCGTAGGCCGGTGTCGGCGATGGGGGAGCGCGGCCGGGATGGCTTCCCACGGCCAGGGCGTGTCGCTTCCGATTGGAAACCGGGCTTCGCGCCCCGGGCCTGACCCGGGGCCCCGCCATCGACCTGCGCCGCCTCGGGGCGCACGAGGTCCCGGGTTGGGCCCGGGACGGGGTACATGGCTCCGGACTGAATCCAACTGGCCGCAACATGCTCTGGCGGCCGGTGGCCATTGAAGGGGAACTGACACGCGCCCCGCCCGCGCCCCGGCCTTGCCGGTTACCCGGACGCGCCGAAACGGCAATCCTCTGGGCGCGCCGCGCGGGGCGGGCCGACCGGACCGGCCCCGGCCGCGCCCCGGAGAAAACGGAGAAGGCGGCCAGCCCCCGCCGCCGCCTCTCTTTCCGCCGCGCCCCGCCGGTCCTGGCCGGTGCGGCGGTCCTTTGCCCGTACGCCCGCCCCGCGCCTCAGGCGCCGACCGCCAGCCGCCGCGTGACCTCGCCGGTCACCGGGTCGCGAAGCACATAGCCGCGCCCCCAAACCGTCTCGATATAGTTGTCCCCGCCGGTCGCCTCGGCGAGCTTCTTCCGGAGCTTGCAGATGAAGACGTCGATGATCTTCAGCTCCGGCTCGTCCATGCCGCCGTAGAGGTGGTTGAGGAACATCTCCTTGGTCAGCGTCGTGCCCTTGCGGAGCGAAAGAAGCTCCAGCATCTGGTATTCCTTGCCGGTCAGGTGCACCGCCGAGCCCTCGACATCCACCGTCTTGGCATCGAGGTTCACCGCCACCTTGCCGGTCCGGATCACCGATTGGGCGTGGCCCTTCGACCGGCGGATGATGGCATGGATGCGCGCCACCAGTTCCTCGCGGTGGAAGGGCTTGGTCATGTAGTCGTCCGCGCCGAAGCCGAAGCCGCGCAGCTTGTTTTCGGTGTCGTCGGCGCCGGTCAGGATGAGAATGGGTGTGGTGACCTTTGCCAGCCGGAGCTGCCGCAGCACCTCGTGCCCGTTCATGTCGGGCAGGTTGAGGTCGAGAAGGATCAGGTCGTAGTCGTAGAGCTTGGCGAGGTCGATCCCCTCTTCGCCGAGATCGGTGCAATAGGTGTTCAGGTTGGCGTGAGTCAGCATCAGCTCGATGCTGCGTGAAGTGGTGGGATCGTCCTCCACCAACAGAATGCGCATAGTGCGGTCCCCGCATTAAATTCGTCGTCAGACCCACAGTCGTTCAAAATGGTTAATCAGCCGTTACCGGTGTAAACGCTTTCCGCAGATCGCCTTCCGATTGTACCGCGCGGGAGCCCTCAACCAACGCATCCGCCAAGAGGCCCCCGCCGCACCGATTGCGCCAGCGACCCAACACAGGCTGGCGCCACCCGGAACCCGATCGCCCAACGCACCCGTCACCACAGACTTGATCGCCCGCGTCTTCGCCTTCCGTCAAGCTCGGCCCCGGGTCGCGGCGAGGGGATTCCCTCATTCCCCCGTCCCGGTGCCTCCGTCCGACCTGCTGCCACGGACGGCCGCCCCGCTTCCCGCTTGGCTTCCGCTCCGCCAGCGGATAGCCGGTTGTCGCCCCGGCACCGTGGCAATCCTCAGGCGGAACACTCGTGCGCAGCGATACCAGCCATCCCTCCGGTCCCCGGCCCGCGCCCGGGGCGCCGTCGGGGGCGCCATCGGAGGCGCCGTCCGCCGCTGAAGCGACGGTCTTTCCGATCATCGCCGCCGTCGCCTTCGGCCACATGCTGAACGACATCATGCAGTCGCTGATCCCGGCGATCTACCCGATCCTGAAATCCGGCCTGGCGCTCAGCTTCGCGCAGATCGGGCTCATCACCTTCGCCTTCCAGATGACAGCCTCAGTCCTGCAGCCGCTTGTCGGCCACTATACCGACCGCCGCCCCCTGCCCTTCTCGCTCGCCGCCGGCATGGGATCGACCTTCGCGGGCCTCGTGCTCCTCGCCCATGCCGGAAGCTTCGCGATGGTTCTGGCCGCCGTAGCGCTCGTGGGCATCGGCTCGTCGATCTTCCACCCGGAAGCCTCGCGCATCGCGCGCCTCGCGGCCGGCCGACGCCCGGGCTTCGCGCAATCGTTCTTCCAGGTCGGGGGAAATGTCGGCAGCGCGATCGGGCCGCTGCTCGCCGCCTTCATTGTCCTGCCGATGGGGCAGGTCAGCATCGAGTGGTTCGGCGCCATCGCGCTTCTGGGGATCGCCGTCCTGACGTTGGTCGGCATCTGGTACCGGGGCGAGGGGATGCGCCGGCTGGCGGCGCGCCGGATCTCGGCGAGGAGCCCCGGCTTGGCGCGCCGGCACGTCGCGGTGGCGATGGCCGTGCTGATCGCGCTGATGTTCTCGAAGTTCGTCTACATGGGGGCGTTTTCGAGCTACTACACCTTCTACCTGATCGAACGCTTCGGCGTTTCGGTGCAAGCCTCGCAGCTCTGGCTCTTCGTTTTCCTCGCCGCAGTCGCGGTCGGCACCATCGTCGGCGGGCCGGTGGGCGACCGCATCGGGCGGAAGCGGGTGATCTGGGTGTCGATCCTCGGGGTCTTCCCGCTCTCGGTCCTCGTGCCCTATGCGGGGTTCGCGGGAACGGTGGCGCTCAGTTCGCTCGCCGGGCTTGTGCTCGCCTCGGCCTTCCCGGCGATCGTCGTCTATGCGCAGGAGCTGATGCCT
Source organism: Paracoccaceae bacterium (assembly GCA_046155885.1). Classification (GTDB taxonomy): domain Bacteria; phylum Pseudomonadota; class Alphaproteobacteria; order Rhodobacterales; family Rhodobacteraceae; genus JAOADN01. Next base: position 4,406 of record JBJXFU010000093.1, on the reverse strand, counting down.
TCGCGTGTGGGCACGGTGGCGGGGATGTTCTTCGGCCTTGCCTTCGGGCTGGGCGCGGTGGGGGCGGCGCTGATCGGCGCGCTCGCCGACGTCACGAGTATCGAGCATGTCTTCTGGCTCTGTTCGTTCCTGCCGCTGATCGGGCTTCTGGCGGTGTTCCTGCCGAACGTCCGGGAGCGGTAGGGGGATGGGTCCTACTTCAACCAGAGACATCATGGCGCCGGGATGAGCGGGAAAAGGGGAACGTCCGGTGGACGTTCACCCCCGCTCATGCGGACACGGTTCTACCCGGCCGCCGACACGCGCGATGAAAGTGAGGATCGCCTGACTGCGGGCGGGCGATATCGCCCGCCCATATGGGCGGTCGGGCGATCCCCGGTCGCATTGGCGACCGGGTGGCGAATGGGACCGTGGTCGCATGGCAGGGCCGATGTGCCCTGCCAAAGGGGGCGGGGTCCATTCCACGTGAAAGCGTCACGCCCATGCGATGGCCGTGGCCGGAGCGGTGCCTAGACCAGCGCCGGCAACAGCGGCCCTTGCGCCTAAGCCCCCGCCTTCCCCCGCCGCGCCGCGCGGAGCCGGGCGAAATCCTCGCCCGCGTGGTAGGACGACCGCGTCAGCGGCGTGGCCGAGACCATCAGGAACCCCTTGCCCCAGGCGGCGCGCTCGAAATCGGCGAATTCCTCGGGCGTGACGAAGCGGTCCACCCGGTGGTGTTTGGGGCTCGGCTGGAGGTACTGCCCGACGGTCAGGAAATCGACGCCCGCCGCACGCATGTCATCCATCACCTGCAGGACAGCCTGACGGTCCTCGCCGAGGCCCACCATGATGCCGGATTTGGTGAATGCGGCCGGGTCGAGCTCCTTGACCCGCTGCAGAAGCCGCAGCGAATGGAAATAGCGCGCGCCCGGGCGCACCTCGGGGTAAAGGCCCGGCACGGTTTCCAGGTTGTGGTTGAAGACATCGGGACCGGCCGCCACCACCGCCTCCAAGGCCTCGGGTCCGCATCTCAGGAAATCCGGCACCAGCACCTCGATGGTCGCCGCCGGCGCGCGGTGGCGGATGGCACGGATGGTCTGGGCGAAGTGCTCCGCCCCGCCGTCCGTCAGATCGTCGCGGTCCACGCTTGTCACCACCACATGGGCGAGCCCCAAAGTCGCCACCGCATGCGCCACCCGTCCTGGCTCGAACGCGTCGAGCGCATCCGGCCGCCCGGTGGCGACGTTGCAGAAGGTGCAGCCCCGGGTGCAGATCTCGCCCATGATCATCATGGTAGCGTGGCCCTGGCTCCAGCATTCGCCCACGTTGGGGCAGCCCGCTTCCTCGCAGACAGTGACCAGCCGGTTCGCCTTCAGGATGTCGCGGGTTTTCCGGTAGCCCTCGGACGTGGGCGCCTTCACCCGGATCCAGGCGGGCTTCTTCGGCTGCGCCTGATCTGGGCGATGTGCTTTTTCCGGGTGACGGTCGGCAGGAATCTTGAGATCGCGCACGGATTTTTCCCCTCACTCGCTGCCGATATAGCGTCTACTGCCCGCCAAGGCCACCGGTCGCGAGGAACGCGGCGGTGCCCCGGCAAGGGCAGAAGCCCGGAGAAAAGGGAGAATGGGCGGATGAAGAAACTTATCGCGGAAGGCATCGGAACCTTCACGCTGGTGTTCCTGGGCTGCGCCACGGCGCTGTTCATGGCGCCTGAGCAGGGCGAGGCGGCGCGGCTGGTGGCGATTTCGCTGGCCTTCGGCCTGACGGTGGTGGCGATGGCCTACGGCATCGGCCCGATCTCGGGCGCGCACCTCAACCCGGCGGTGTCGCTGGGCGCCATGCTGGCGGGAAGGATGCCGGCTTCGGAAATGATCGGCTACTGGATCGCCCAGGTCGCGGGCGGGCTGATCGCGGCGATCGTCCTGATGATCATGGGCGCGGAACCCGGCAAGGCCTCGACGATGATCGGGTCGCACGGAACCTTCGCGGCGCTGATCTTCGAGTTCGTGGCGACGTTCCTGTTCGTCACGGTGATCCTCGGCGCGACGCAGACCAACGGCGCGGGCCCGCTTGCGGGCCTTGTCATCGGCCTGACGCTGGTCTTGATCCATCTCGCGGGCATCCAGGTCTCGGGCGCCTCGGTGAATCCGGCGCGCTCGGTCGCCACCAATCTCTTCAACGGCGCGGCGGCGGCGCAACTCTGGCTCTACATCGTCGCCCCGCTCGCCGGCGGCGCCCTGGCGGGCGTCCTGCACGCCTCGGGCGTGACACGCGCGGGAGACTGAGCCTCCACCCCAACAATCCGCGGGGCGGTTCGTCCGGAAACGGCGGGTCCGCCCCGCCGGAGGGGGCCGCCAGGACCCGCCTCAGAGCGCGTTCTTGTGGATCGTCCCGCCCTTCATGATGATCTTGAAGCTGGTGGCCGGATCGCGCAGAACCTCGATGTCGGCGGTCGGATCGCCGTCAACCAGAAGAATGTCAGCGAAGGCGCCCTTTTCGATGACGCCAAGCTTGCCGTCATAGGGATTGCGCATGCCCGACTTGGCCAGAAGCGCGGCATTCTGGCTGGTGACCAGCCGCAGCGCCTCGGCCGGCGTGAACCATTGCATCAGCTTGATGATGTCGCCGGTCTGCTTGGGGTTCTGGGCCGGATTGAACAGATAGTCCGATCCGAAGGCCAGTTGCACACCGAGCTTCCTGGCGGTGCGGAAGGCGAAGTCGGTGCCGTCCACCACCATCTGCTTCTTCTTGATGACATTGGCGGTCTGCGTCGGCGGCGCCGGGTCGAGCGCCTGCAGGCTGAGGAAGACACCCTTGTCGGCCAGAAGCTTGATCGTGTCCTCGTCCAGAAGCTGGCCGTGCTCGACGCAGCGCACCCCGCCTCGACCGCCATGCGGACGGCGCGCGGAGTATAGGCATGGACGGTGACATAGGTGCCCCAGTCCTCGGTCGCCTCGACGGCGGCCTGCAACTCGGCGAGCGTGAACTGCGCCACGTCCAGCGGATCGTAGGCCGAAGCCGCGCCGCCGCCCGCCATGACCTTGATCTGCGTCGCCCCGGCCCGCAGATCCTCGCGCACCGCGGTCAGCACCTCGTCGACGCCGTCCACGATGAAGGACACCCCCAGAAGCTCGCCGGGAGACAAGGTGCCGCCGAATTTCCGGGCGCGGTCGGTCGGCTTGCGCGAATCGCCATGCCCCGAGGTCTGCGAGATCATCGCACCCGAGGGATAGATGCGCGGCCCGATGGCGGCGCCGCTGTCGATGTCGCGCTTCGTGCCGAAGACCGGCCCGCCGACATCGCGCACCGCGGTGTAGCCGCGCATCAGCATCGCCTCGGCTTCCCTGGCGGCGGTGGCGAAGATCATGTCCGGCGTCGTCGCGGGATCGGCCAGCACCGCTTCCGGCGTTCCGGTCATGAACAGATGGACATGGGCGTCGATCAGCCCCGGCATCAGCGTACGGCCTCCGCCTTCGATGACCGTCGCGCCATCGGGGGCCGTCATCGCCCCGCCGACGATGTCGGCGATCTTCTCGCCCTGCACCAGCACGCTGACCCCCGCGCGCGTGCCCAGATCCACCCCGTTGAACAGGGTCACGTCGGTAAACAGCGTGGTGGGGCCCGCCGCTTGCGCCCGCGCCGGAACCGACAGCCCCGACAAGGCCGTCGCCGCCGTCAGCCCGGCGACGAAATCGCGGCGCGAAAGACTGGGGGCCAGCAAGGATCCCCGGGAAGCCTGGTGTGTCATCGCACAGTCCTTTCACTGTGCCGCGAAGCGGCGGATGGCTTGGCGCGAGCTTCTTCGAGGGCGGTACGTCCGTCAATAGGCGGCGCATTGGGAGCTCTTCGTGTCCTGCACGGTTTCCGTCCGGCAACTGTTGCCTCGGTTGCCGCCGCAGCCAATGGCGGCGCCGGTTTCGGCGCCGCCTTCGGGACCGGACCCACCTGCCTGCGGACGCCCCGGATGCGGGATGGGCGAAATCACCCAACCCGCCCTCCGCCCTACCCGATCAGCGGCGCATACTTCCCGTATGTCTCGCTGTAGTGCCGTGCCAGCCGCGTCAGCGCGATCCTGAGCACGATCTTGCCCGACCGCGCCGACCAGCCGAGCCGCTTCTCGGCAACCTCCAGCCCTTCGAGGAAGCAGCAGCAGCGCAGCACCATGTCGCCGAGCCCCGGCCCGAGGTCGGCAAGCGCCGCCGCCACCCGGTCGCGCGCCCTCTGCGCGCCGTCGGCCGGGCCGCCGGTCGCCGTGAAACCGCCACGGTCGGCGCCCGTCAGGAACCGGTCCCAGTTCTGCGCCACCTTCGGGCCCATCTGCGCCAGTTCGAAATCCTCGCGCAGCCTTTCGCCCGCCGCCACCATCCCGGACGAAAGGAATGCCTCGCCCCCCTTGTCGCGGCGCCGCGCCAGCACCCCCATCGGGC
>JBJXFU010000090.1:0-7966 GCA_046155885.1 Paracoccaceae bacterium | reverse complement strand
TGCCACATCCCGGTGTAGCCGCTCTCGTCCAGGATCGTCTCGGCCAGGCGGATGTGGTCGTAGTCTGGGACCAGCGTGACCTTGTGCCAGCGGTCGATGCCTTCGACGAAGGCGCGCAGCGCCCCTGCCCCTTTGCCCGTCACCCGGCCCGTGGCCAGCGCGACGCGCGCGGCGTCGAGGTAGGTGGATGCGTTTTCGCGCGCGATGCGGGCGATGTCGGCCTGCGCCTTTTCGCCGAGGCCGCGCTTCGGCAGGTTCACCACCCGTTCAAAGGCGAGGTCGTCGTCGGGGGAAACGGCGAGGCGGAAGTAGGCCATCGCGTCGCGGATTTCGGCGCGTTCGTAGAAGCGCGGGCCGCCGATGACGCGATAGGGCAGGCCGATGGTCAGGAACCGGTCCTCGAAGGCGCGCATCTGGTGGGAGGCGCGGACCAGGATGGCCTGGCCGTTCAGGTCGATGGGGTCCATGTCGCGGGTGCCGCGCTGGATCGCTTCCACTTCCTCGCCGATCCAGCGGGCTTCTTCGTCGCCGTCCCAGTGGCCGATCAGGCGGACCTTTTCGCCGTCGTTCCCGGCCGTCCAGAGCGTCTTGCCGAGGCGGCCCTGGTTGGCGGCGATCAACCCGCTCGCGGCCGCGAGGATGTGGGCGGTCGAGCGGTAGTTCTGTTCGAGGCGAATGACCTTGGCGCCGGGAAAATCCTTTTCGAACCGCAGGATGTTGCCGACCTCGGCGCCACGCCAGCCGTAGATCGACTGGTCGTCGTCGCCGACGCAGCAGATGTTGTGGCGGGGGGCGGCCAGAAGCCGCAGCCAGAGGTACTGGGCGACGTTGGTGTCCTGGTACTCGTCCACGAGGATGTAGCGGAACCAGCGCTGGTACTGGTCCAGCACGTCGGGGTGGCCGCGGAAGATGGTCAGGCAGTGCAGGAGAAGGTCGCCGAAATCGGTGGCGTTCAGGGTGCGCAGGCGGTCCTGATAGGCGGCGTAAAGCTCGGTGCCGCGGAAGTTGAAGGCGGTGGCGTCGGATTGCGGCACCTGTTCGGGGGTCAGCGCGCGGTTCTTCCAGCCGTCGATCAGGCCGGCGAGCATCCGGGCGGGCCAGCGCTTTTCGTCGATGTTCTCGGCCAGGATCAGTTGTTTCAGAAGCCTTATCTGGTCGTCGGTGTCGAGGATGGTGAAGCTGGACTTCAGGCCGACGAGTTCGGCGTGGCGGCGGAGAATCTTCACGCTGACCGAATGGAAGGTGCCCATCCAGGGCATCCCCTCGGCCGGGTGGCCCATCAGGCGGGCGATGCGGTCCTTCATCTCGCGCGCCGCCTTGTTGGTGAAGGTGACGGCGAGGATTTCGTTGGGCCTTGCGCGGCCGGTGACGAGAAGATGCGCGATGCGGGCGGTCAGCGCCTTGGTCTTGCCGGTGCCGGCGCCCGCGAGCATCAGGACCGGGCCGTCCAGCGCCTCGACCGCTTCGCGCTGGGCGGGGTTGAGGTCGTCCAGATAGGCCGCCGGGCGGGCCGCGCGCGCCAAAGCGGAGAGTGTGGGTTCGGCCGTCATCGCCCCTCATCGGTTCCGCGCCGGGGGACCGGCGGGCATCGCGGAACGGCCGGCGGCAGCCGGGCGGCCGCCCCGGTCGTTCCAGTTTTGTTCAAGATCGCGCCGATTGCAAGTCACCGGCCGGGCGGCGGGCGGACGGCCAGGAACCCGCATTAGGGATTGCGAAAGAGGGGCATGCCTACCCTTCCGGCCGTGGGTGAACGAGGTATGGGTCATGGTGGTGGAAAACGCTGTGGACGGCGGCCTCCGCGTGGGCCGGCGGTCGCTGTGGCTCGGGGCGCTGGTCGTCGCTCTGGTCGCGGCGGCGATGGTCCGGCCGGGCCTGATCGTCGACCGGCTTCTGGCCAGCGATGTCGCCGCGCAATCCGCTGTCTGGCGCGAGCGCATCATCGCGCATCTCGAGACCGGAGAGGAAACCTTTTCGTCCGAGCGCGTGACCCCGGACGACGCGGAGTTCCTTGCCGCCATAGTGGAGACATCGGACGTCTTCCGGCTGCGCCTGATCGGCCCGGGCGGGCGCGTGTTCTGGGCGTCGATCCCGGCGGAAGTCGGAACCTTGCACCCGCAATACGACCACGGGTCACGCCTTGACGCGGGCGAAATCCTGGTATCGATCGACAGCGATCGCGCGCATGAATACGTAGAGACGGCCTACGACGCGAAGCTTCCTCAGGTCAGAGGCAGCGACAGTTCGCTGAGACCGGGCCAAATGATCGCCGAAATCGACGCCCCGGTGCGTGCGGATGATGGCTTCGGGCGGATCGAGATGTTCGTCGACCTCACCCATACCCGCTCCACCTTCGTCTTGCGGGTCCGGGCGGTGATCGCGGCGGTCGCGGGGGTCGTGGCGATGGCCGGCGTCGCGATTCTGACAAGCATCGTGCGCGCCAACCGGCTGCGGCTGACCGACCTGCGGACCAGGTCGCAGAACGAACACCGGCTGCTGGCCGAGCAGTTGCAGGCCGCGCGCGAGGTGCGGCTGCTGGGCGAGCTGAACGAATGGCTGCAGTCGTCGCGCTCGCTCGACGAGCTTTTCGACATGGTCTCGCGGTTCCTGTCGCATATCCTGCCGGGGTGCCAAGGCTCGGTCTACATCTACTCGAACTCCCGCGATGTGCTCGACGGTTGCGCGAGCTGGAACGGCGGGGAGCACAAGGACCATATCCACCCCGAGGAGTGCTGGGGCCTGCGGCGCGGCCGGACCTATGTCTTCGGTGAGGGCGACATCGACTTCACCTGCGCCCATGCCGAACCGCATGACGGGCGCAGCTATTTCTGCATCCCGGTGCTGGCACATGGCGAGACGATCGGCCTGATGCACCTGCGCGAACAGGAAGGGGCGGCGGCGGGGGCGTTTCTGGAAGGCCGGCGGCTGGCGCAGATGTGCGCCGAACAGATCAGCCTGGCGGTGGCGAACGTGAAGATGCGCGACCAGTTGCAGGACCAGTCGATCCGCGATCCGCTGACCGGCCTCTTCAACCGGCGCCACCTGACCGATTCGTTGCGCCGGGCACTGGGCGCGCGGTCGCACAGCGGCGCGCCGCTCGCGGTGCTTGCGGTCGACGTCGATCATTTCAAGCGCTTCAACGACAATCACGGCCACGACGCCGGTGACATGGTGCTGCGCGCCGTGGCCGCGGCGCTTGCCCAGCAATGCGATCGAGACGAACTGGCCAGCCGGATCGGCGGCGAGGAATTCATGGTGCTCTTGCCTGAGGCCACCGTCGATCAGGCTTTGCAGACGGCCGAGACAATCCGGCTCGCCGCCGAGGCGGTGAATGTGCGGTACGGAGAAAAGTCCCTGCCGCGCGTCACCATTTCGATCGGCGCGGCAATAGCCCCGGTGCACGGGACAATGCCGCAGGAACTGATGCGGGCGGCGGACGAGGCGCTTTACGCGGCCAAGGCGGCGGGCAGGAACCAGGTCTGCCTGGCGCCGCTGCCGGGTGAAAGCCTCGACTTCCACATCCCGCGGGACGCCCCCGGCGGCCCGGCGGTCGGGGATTCGGCCCTGCCGCGTCCGCTGGCCGCCGAATAGCCGCGGTCCCGGCAAGTCCGGCCCGTACCGGCCGGGGCGTGATGCCTGTCATGATTCTTTCGCGAAGTGTCGCGACCGACACTTGCGCCGCACCGCAGCGAGCCTAGAGTACCGCCCCGCCGCAACCGCGCCGCGATAACGCGCCCGCGCGCCCCGGGGGAACGTACATGGCCGTATTCCGCAAGATCCTGATCGCCAACCGCGGCGAGATCGCGATCCGGGTGATGCGCGCGGCGACCGAACTCGGCAAGCGGACGGTCGCGGTCTATGCCGAAGAGGACAAGCTGTCGCTGCACCGCTTCAAGGCCGACGAGGCCTACCGGATCGGCGAGGGGCTGGGGCCGGTGGCGGCCTATCTGTCGATCCCAGAAATCATCCGGGTGGCGCGGGAATCGGGCGCCGACGCGATCCATCCGGGCTACGGCCTGCTGTCGGAAAACCCCGACCTGGTCGAGGCCTGCGACGAGGCGGGGATCGTCTTCATCGGGCCGACGGCCGCCACCATGCGGGCGCTCGGCGACAAGGCGTCGGCCCGGCGCGTGGCGGTCGAGGCGGGGGTTCCGGTGATTCCGGCGACCGGCGTTCTGGGCGAGGACATGGCGGCGATCCGCGCCGAGGCGGCGAAGATCGGCTATCCGCTGATGCTGAAGGCCAGCTGGGGCGGCGGCGGGCGGGGGATGCGGCCCATACAGTCCGCCGACGAGCTCGAGGCGAAAGTGCGGGAGGGGCGGCGCGAAGCCGAGGCCGCCTTCGGCAACGGCGAGGGCTATCTTGAGAAGATGATCCTGCGCGCCCGCCATGTCGAGGTGCAGATCCTCGGCGACAAGGCAGGCAGCCTCTACCACCTTTACGAGCGCGACTGCACCGTGCAGCGGCGCAACCAGAAGGTGGTCGAACGCGCGCCCGCCCCGTACCTGACCGAGGCCCAGCGCGCCGAAGTCTGCGGATACGCGCTGAAAATCTGCGGCCACGTCGGCTACGAATGCGCCGGCACCGTCGAGTTCCTGATGGATATGGACGACGGACGCTTCTACTTCATCGAGGTGAACCCCCGCGTCCAGGTCGAACATACCGTCACCGAGCAGGTCACGGGCATCGACATCGTGCGGGCGCAGATCCTGATCGAGGAAGGCAAGTCGCTGGCCGAGGCGACCGGCGTCGCCCGGCAGGAGGATGTGCGGCTCTACGGCCATGCCCTTCAGTGCCGCGTCACCACCGAGGATCCGCAGAACAACTTCATCCCCGATTACGGCCGCATCACCGCCTACCGCACCGCCACCGGCATGGGCATAAGGCTGGACGGCGGCACCGCCTATCCCGGCGCGGTGGTGACGCGCTACTACGATTCGCTGCTGGTGAAGGTCACCGCCTGGGCGCAGACGCCCGACCAGGCCATCGCGCGGATGCGCCGGGCGCTGAGCGAATTCCGCATCCGCGGCGTTTCGACGAACATCGCCTTCGTCGAGAACCTGCTGAAACACCCCAGCTTCCTCGACAACACGTGCACCACGAAGTTCATCGACACCACGCCCGAGCTCTTCGCGTTCCGCAAACGCCGCGACCGTGCAACGAAAATCCTGACCTTCATCGCCGACGTGACGGTGAACGGCCATCCCGAAACGGCGGGCCGCCCGAAGCCCCCGGCCGAGGCGCGGAAACCGAAGCCCCCCGCCCTGCGGGTGACCGAGCCGCTGATGGGCACGCGGAACCTGCTGGAGCAGAAGGGCCCGCAGGCGGTGGCCGACTGGATGGGCAGGCAGAAGCGGCTGCTGATCACCGACACCACGATGCGCGACGGGCACCAGTCGCTGCTGGCCACGCGCATGCGGTCGATCGACATGATCCGCGCCGCACCCGTCTATGCCGCGCACCTGCCGCAGCTGTTCAGCGTGGAGTGCTGGGGGGGCGCCACGTTCGACGTGGCCTACCGGTTCCTGCAGGAATGCCCCTGGCAGCGGCTGCGCGACCTGCGGGCGCGGATGCCGAACCTGATGACGCAGATGCTGCTGCGCGGCGCGAACGGGGTGGGTTACACCAACTACCCCGACAATGTTGTTCGGTTCTTCGTAGCGCAGGCGGCGAAAACCGGAATCGACGTGTTCCGGGTGTTCGATTCCCTCAATTGGGTCGAGAACATGCGCGTCGCGATGGACGCCGTGCTGGAGACCGGGAAGCTGTGTGAAGGGGCAATCTGCTACACCGGCGACATCCTGAACCCCGACCGCGCGAAGTACGACCTGAAATACTACGTGAGTATGGGCCGCGAACTGCGCGAGGCGGGCGCGCATGTGCTGGGGCTGAAGGACATGGCGGGCCTTCTGAAGCCCGCCGCCGCGCGCGCGCTCTTCAAGGCGCTGCGCGAAGAGGTGGGCCTGCCCATCCACTTCCACACCCATGACACCAGCGGCATCGCCGGTGCGACCGTGCTGGCCGCGGCCGAGGCCGGGGTGGCGGCGGTCGATGCGGCGATGGACGCCTTTTCGGGCGGCACCTCGCAGCCCTGCCTCGGCTCGGTCGTCGAGGCGCTTGCGCACACCCCGCGCGACACCGGGCTGGACATCCGCGCCATCCGCGAGCTTTCCAACTATTGGGAAGCGGTCCGCCACCAGTACCGCGCCTTCGAAGCCGGACTCGAAGCGCCCGCGTCGGAGGTCTACCTGCACGAGATGCCGGGGGGCCAGTTCACCAACCTGAAGGCGCAGGCGCGCAGCCTGGGGCTGGAGGAACGCTGGCACGAGGTGGCGCAGGCCTATGCCGACGCCAACCGGATGTTCGGCGATATCGTCAAGGTGACGCCGTCGTCGAAAGTGGTGGGCGACATGGCGCTGATGATGGTCTCGCAGGGCCTGACGAGGGCCGAGGTCGAGGACCCCGCCCGCGACGTGGCCTTCCCGGATTCGGTGGTGGACATGATGAAGGGCAGCCTCGGGCAGCCCCCCGGCGGCTGGCCGGCGGGCATCCGGACGAAGGTCCTGAAGGGCGAGGCGGCGGTGACCGACCGGCCGGGCCTGCACGCCGCGGCGGTGGACATCGAGGCGACGCGGGCGAAGGTGTCGAAGGAACTCGAAGGCTTCACCGTCGATGACGAGGACCTGAACGGATATCTGATGTATCCCAAGGTCTTCCTCGACTACATGGGGCGCCACCGCAGCTATGGCCCGGTGCGCACCCTGCCGACACCGACCTTCTTCTACGGGATGCAGCCGGGCGAGGAGATCTCGGTCGAGATCGACCCCGGCAAGACGCTGGAAATCCGGCTTCAGGCGGTGGGCGACACCGACGACCAGGGCGAGGCGCGGGTGTTCTTCGAACTGAACGGCCAGCCGCGCGTGGTGCGGGTGCCCAACCGCGCGGTCAAGGCGCAGACCAAGGCGCGGCCGAAGGCGCAGGAGGGCAATCCCCGCCACCTTGGCGCGCCGATGCCGGGGTCGGTTGCGAATGTCTTGGCGGCGGCCGGGCAGGCGGTGAAGCCGGGCGACCTGCTTCTGACCATCGAGGCGATGAAGATGGAGACGGGGCTTCATGCCGACCGCGAGGGGGTGGTGAAGGCGGTCCACGTCCATGCCGGCAGCCAGATCGAGGCCAAGGACCTTCTGATCGAATTCGAGGCATAAGGGGGCGCCCTTCTCACCCGGCTTAGAAGCGCGTTCACCTTTCGCCCGCATCCTCCGCGCCCAAGGCAGGGATGAGGGTTCGGAATGTCGGGCGACGATCGGGTCGATTTCGAAGGGTTTCTGGTCGAGGATGTGATCCTGACGCTCGGCAACGTCCGGCTGTCGCTGTCGTGGCTTGCCTCGGGGCCGGAGGCCGATGCGTCGGGCGCATCCGGCGACTGGCGGCGGGCCGGGATCGACCGGCTCGACCGGCAGCTCGGGCATCTCGAAGACCGGGCGCGGGCCTTGCGCGAAACGCTGAAAGCCCGGCGGCGGGCGGGGGGCGATGGCTCGGCCATGCCTGTCTTCCGCAGCCGCCGGACGCTTCTTCTGACGCGGCGCATCGCCTGAACCGCGCGCCGCCGGGCGGCGGTCATGCCGCAAGGGCGGCGACCCGGCTGGCGGCATCCGGCATTTCCGGGAAGGGTGTCCCTTCGGCAAGAAGCCCGACAAGCGCGCGCGCCCGATGCCCGGCAAGCCGGCGGAAGGCACCGGGCCGCGGCGCCTGGCAGGCCAGCAACAGCCCGGAATTCGCCCAGACCACCTCTTCGGCGGCGAAGTCGAACGACAGATAGCCGGCTTGCGGCGCGCGGGTCCTGGCGGCGCCGAAGAACCCGCTCAGGACCTGGGCCGGAACCAGCGCGAAGGCGGCGTCGAGCAGCTTTTCGGCCGCGCCGGTTGGCAGCAGGATCTCCTGTCCGGCGGCGACGGTCAGGCCCTCGCAG
>JBJXFU010000086.1:0-6564 GCA_046155885.1 Paracoccaceae bacterium | reverse complement strand
GCACGCCAGATCGCCGAGGGGGCCGCACCGCAGTCCGCGCTCTGGGCCCTGGGCATTTCCGGCGATCTGCCGGTCGTGCTGTTGCAGATCGAGGATGTCGAAGATGTCGCGGTGCTGCACCAGTTGCTGAACGCGCACGAATACTGGGGAAAGCGCCAGTTGGCGGTCGATCTGGTGATCCTGAACGACCGGTCGTCATCCTATGTGCAGGACCTTCAGATCACGATCGACAGCGCCGTCCGGGCGGCCCAGGCGCGCCCGGGGTCCGACGGTATCTTCGCCCCGGCGCAAGGCGGCATCACGACGCTGCGCAGTGATCTTCTTCATCCGGGGGCGCGGGCGCAGCTTGTCTCGGTAGCCCGCGTGGTTCTGTTGGCCAGCCGGGGCGGCATCGGCCGGCAGCTGAGCGCCCTTGCGGCGCACACGTCCACTGCCGCCCCCGAAGTGCCGCCCGCCTTGGTCGCGGCGCAATCCTCCGATCCGGTTTTCGACACCTCGCGGCTTGAATTCTTCAACGGCACCGGCGGCTTCGAAAACGACGGGCGCGAATACGTGACCGTGTTGACGGGCGGCCGGACGACGCCTGCGCCCTGGATCAATGTCGTGTCGAACCCCGCGTTCGGCTTTCAGGTCTCATCCGAGGGGTCAGGCCACACCTGGTCGGAAAACAGCCGCGAAAACCAGCTGACGCCCTGGTCGAACGACCCGGTCACCGATCCGCCGGGCGAGGCGATCTATCTGAAGGACATGGATACCGGCGAAGTCTGGACACCCACCGCCCTGCCGATCCGGGGTCAGGGAACCTATGTCGCGCGGCATGGCTTCGGGTATTCGGCCTTTGCGCATGACCGGCAGGGCATCGCGGCGGAACTGCTGCAGTTCGTCCCGCTGGATGCCCCGGTCAGGATCAGCCGCCTGCGGCTGAGCAATACCGGCACCACCCAGCGTCATCTGTCTGTCACCGCTTATGCCGAATGGGTGCTGGGCGCATCCCGGGGCGTGACGACGCCCTTCATCATCACTTCGCAGGATGCCGGGACCGGCGCGATCCTGGCGCGCAACAGCTTCACCACCGCCTTTCCCGGCCGCGTTGCATTCGCGGATTTCGGCCCGGGGGCGGGCAGCGTGACGGCGGACCGGGCAGAGTTCATCGGGCCGGGCGGCACCCTGGCCGCCCCGGCGGGATTGGGGTCGGCCACGTTGTCGGGGCGGTCGGGCCCCGCGCTCGACCCCTGCGCCGCGCTTCAGCGCCGCGTCACCCTCGCACCGGGCGAAACCGTCGATCTGGTATTCCTGCTCGGCCAGGCCGAAAGCGAAGCGGCGGCCGTCGCGCTGATCCGAAAGATGCGCGCGCGGGACCCGGCGGCCGTCCTTGCGGGGGTGACGGCGCATTGGACCGAGCTTCTGACCGCAGTGCGGATCGCCACGCCGGATCGCGCGGCGGACATCATGCTGAACGGCTGGCTTTTGTACCAGACGCTGGCCTGCCGCATCTGGGCGCGCGCCGGCTTCTACCAGGCGAGCGGCGCCTACGGGTTCCGCGACCAGCTCCAGGACGGCATGGCGCTGACCTTCGCCCGCCCCGCATTGACCCGCGACCACCTGCTTCGCGCCGCCGCGCGGCAGTTCCCCGAAGGCGACGTGCAGCACTGGTGGCTGCCGCATTCGGGCCAGGGCGTGCGCACGCGGATTTCGGACGACAGGGTATGGCTGGGCTATGCGGTCGCGACCTATGTGCGGGTTTCGGGCGACGCGGGCATCCTGGAGGAACCCGTGCCCTTCATCGAAGGGCCAGGCCTGCCAGAGGGTGCGCATGACGCCTTCCTTCAGCCCTCGGCTTCCGAAACGACCGCCAGCCTGTTCGAGCACTGCGCGCGCGGGCTGGACCAGGCGATCGCGCTGACCGGGGCCAACGGGATGCCGCTGATCGGTACCGGCGACTGGAACGACGGGATGAACCGTGTCGGCGAAGGCGGGCGCGGCACCAGTGTCTGGCTCGGCTGGCTTCTGATCGCGACGATCGGGCTGTTTTCCCCAATTGCCAAGCGCCGCGATCCGGTGCGCGCCAGGCGGTGGCGCGACCATGCCCGGGCGGTCGCGAAGGCCATCGAGAAAGATGGCTGGGACGGCGCCTGGTACCGGCGCGGCACCTTCGACGACGGCACGCTGCTCGGCTCGTCGACGTCGCAGGAATGCCGGATCGACAGCATCGCGCAGTCCTGGTCCGTCCTGTCAGGCGCGGGCGATCCCGGGCGGGCACGCCAGGCGATGGCGTCAATGACCGAACACCTTGTCCGCCCGGACCCCGGCATCGCGCTGCTCTTCACCCCGCCCTTCGACCGGACCGCGATGGAGCCCGGCTACATCAAGGGCTATCCGCCGGGCCTGCGCGAAAACGGCGGGCAGTACAGCCACGCGGCGATGTGGTCGATCCTTGCGCATACCCGGCTCGGGGATGGCGACGCCGCAGGCCGGCTGTTCGCGATGCTGAACCCGATCAACCACGCGCTGACCGCCGAAGCCGCCGAACGCTATAAGGTCGAACCCTACGTGGTCGCGGCCGATGTCTACTCCACCCCTCCGCACGACGGCCGCGGTGGCTGGACCTGGTACACCGGGGCCGCCGGGTGGATGTACCGCGCCGGAATCGAGGGCCTGATCGGGCTGACCCGCGTGGGCGACCACCTTCGCCTGAACCCGTGCTTTCCCAAGGCATGGCCCAAGGTGACGGCGGAGGTCACGCTCGGCCAGGCGCGGTTCCGGGTGACGATCCTCAATCCGCAGGGTCTGGGGCGGGGTGTGCTTTCGGCCGAGCTGGACGGGGCGCCACTGACGACAGACCGCGAAGGCGTCCCGGTCCGGATATCCGACGGAGAACACAACCTGACCGTCGTGCTGGGGGAAGCGGCCGCATAGCGCCCGGCCGCGCGGACGAAGCGCCCCGGCGACCGCCGCAAGAGCCAAAGCCCGCGCGCAGTATCGGGAACCCGGGCACTCGCGCGCGCGTTCACTCGAACCACGAAGGATCATCACATGGAGCGTGCGGCGCCGGCGACGAGTGGCGATGAGCCCGGTCTGCCTCAGGACCGGCACATCGGGCCGTTGCCGCCCCTGAACTCAGGCGGCACCATTGTCCTTGCGGCACTCGCGGTCGTGGCGGCTCTGCATTTCGGCCGGGATGTGTTCCTACCGCTCGCCATCGCGATCCTGATCGCCTTCGCGCTGTCGCCACCGGTGGCCTTTGTGCGGAAAACCGGCGTGCCGACGATCGCCGCCGTGCTGGTCGTGGTGACGCTGGCCTTCTCGGCGATAGGGCTGTTCGGACTGGTCGTAGCGGGGCAGGTCGGGCAGCTGTCGCAACAATTGCCGTTGTTTCAGGACAATATCGTCGCCAAGCTCGGCGCCTTGCAGGAAACCGGGCCCGCCAACGGTCTGATCGCGCGTGTGACCCGGATGGTGGCTGCGATCAACGCGGAAATAGCCTCATCCTTGCCTCGGGCGGGCACCGCATCGGCGGCAGCGGGCCCGATCACCGTCGAGGTCGTGGACCGGCGCGGGGTGTTCAGGATGATGACGGACATTGCGGTGCTGCTGATTAGCCCCATCGCGATGGTTGGCGTCGTCATCGTGCTCGTGGTCTTCATGCTGATCCAGCGCGACGACCTGCGCGACCGGTTCATCCAGCTGGTCGGCGCCAATGACATCAACCGCACGACCCAGCTGATCGAAGACGCCGGAACGCGGGTGGGAACCTACCTTCTGATCCAGCTTCTGACGAACGTGATCTACGCGATCCCCATCGGTGCCGGTCTTTGGCTGATCGGCGTACCGAACGCCGTGCTGTGGGGAATGGTCACGCTTGTCGTGAGGTTCGTTCCTTATGTTGGCCCGCTCATCGCGGCGATCTTTCCGCTGCTTCTGGCCTTCGCCGTCTCACCCGGCTGGTCGACGGTGCTCTGGACGGCGGCTCTGTTCATGGCCGTTGAGTTGGTCACATCCAACGTGATTGAGCCCTGGTTTTACGGCTCGCGGACCGGGGTCAACCCTCTCGCCATCATTGTTTCGGCGATCTTCTGGACTTGGGTCTGGGGACCGATGGGGCTTGTTCTGTCGACGCCGCTGACGGTGTGCCTTGTCGTCATGGGTAGATACTTGCCGCAGTTCGCGGTGTTCGACGTGCTCTTCGGCGACAGGCCGGTCCTGGCACCCCATTCGCGGCTTTACCAAAGGCTGCTGGTCGGGGACACGGTCGAAAGCACGTCGCACGCCGGGGAGATATTGGAAGAAGAGTCCATCGCCGACTACCACCGCGATATCGGCATTCCCGCTCTGCTCCTCGCTCAGACCGATCTTGAGCGCGGGCGGCTGTCGCTGGACCAGGAGACCCGTTTCGCCGACGCGGCGGAACACTTCCTGCTCGAACTGGATTCGGTCGTGGCCGAGGAGCGGCAGGCGGCTCAGTCCGTCCCGGACCTGCCAGAAACGCCCGCTGAACAAGCCACAGGGCGCGGCGCCATGCTCGGGAACGGCTACCGGCTTGCCCTGTTGGGAGGACGGACCCGGCTTGACGACCTGGCCGCGCGAATGCTCGGGCAGGCCGCCACCGCGGCAGGAGCGGACGTAGTCGTACTTGTGCATTCGGACCTGAGCCCGACCAGGTTCGCCGCGATCGCATCGACGGCCGCCAATTGCGTCATACTGAGTTTTCTGGACGTGGCGCCGTCGCGCGCCTCGCTGCTGCACATCCGCCGGCTGAAGCGGTCCGCGCCGGAGATGCGCGTCGGCCTGGTGCTGTGGCAACTCATCGCTGACGCGCCCGACGTCGGCCTCTCGCGGCGCGCCTCCGAGCAGAAGCTGGCCGAAGTCATGGAGATCGGTGCCGACTTCTGCGCCACATCGATCGACGAGGCCCTAGGTTTCGCTTTTCGTGACGTGCCGGCGGTGCCCGCCACAGCCACCCTGAAAAAATCTCGGAAAAGGAAACCCGGCTGACCGACCCCTCCCCGAGCGGGAAGGGGTGCTGCAGGAAGTTCAGGCTGCGGCTTGGTTGATCCGATTGACGGCCATCTTCGTTAGCGCCTCGTCCGCGCTGTGCTCCTGGCGAAGAATGCCGGCGAGCATTTCGGCGGCGTCGCGCTTTCCCAACGCATTGGCGAAGGCGACCATGGAGCCGTATCTGGTTATCTCGTAGTGCTCGACCGCCTGGCAGGGGAAGATGATCGCCGCGTCCCCCGCTTCGGTACCGCCGAAATCTTCCAAGAGACCGGTCGCCTCTTCCAGGATTCCGTCGATGGCGTCGCACTTCACGCCCGCCGGGCGTTTGCCGATGCTTTCGAAGACCAGTTTCAGAACCTCGATCTGGCTTGCGGTTTCTTCGCGATGTTCCGTCAGGGCGTGCTTCAGCGCCGCATCGTTGGCCGCGCGGACCATCCCGGGCAGCGCCTTGTAGATGTGGTTCTCGGCGTAGAACATGTCCTTCAAGGCGTGCTCGAACAGAGCGGTAAAGTGTGTCGCCGGAGTTTTCCTTCCGGAGTGGGAGGGGGCAGTAGCGTTTTCCGTATCGCGCATCTTGGAAATCCTTTCATGGTCAGCCCGGGTCGGGTGTGAGCCTTACGGGCTTGCGGCGACAACACTGCCCGGGGTTTCCTGGTTCCGTTGACCGACGCTCCGGGCACCCTGATGGCCTTGCCCTAACAGGCGCGTCACCGGCCGACTGAAAAAAAGAGGCCGCGGGCGGAACCCACGGCCTCAGTCTTGGCCCCTGGAAGACTGGGGGTCTTGAACCTCAGGGACAAGTGCCGACCACCACCCTTGGGGAAAAGGGGGAGCCGACTCGGTTCAGGATGGCAACGCGGGGTAAATCGAAACGGTTCCGCCCGAATCCAGCCGGGGCCCAAGCAGGTTCACCTGGGAACCCGCTGGGTGTTCAGGCGTTGTCGACGCGGGCATTTCACCCGCATGCGGCCTGACTTTCACAAGCCACGAAGCCCACCCGCGCGTACCCTGCGGACCAATCGACGGCAACGGAGGATCGCGACGGGTTGGCCCATCTGCAAGCACGATGTCCGGTGCCCACTAGGCCGAACGATCGTCGTTTCGGCTCGTGGCAGTTGTCCCGTCGGGCGGTCCATCACCGCCACGGCTTCTCTGAGCCCCATTCAGCCCTGCCGACCGTCCAAATCAGGAATGGAAAAGAACATGAATGAAAACTCCAAGTCCCTCAGGGGATCGATCGAGGCCACCGCGCGCTCTGCGGCGGACAACGCAAGCGACCTTGCGGCAAGCGCCTCGGCGAAGGTGGCGGAAGCCGCCGCAGCCTTTCGCGACTCGGCGGGCGAGCGGATGGACGATGCGCGCGGCGCCCTCGGCGAAAGCGGCGACCGGCTTGCCGAAACCCTTCGCCAGGCGGCGGCGGCGCCCGAGTCCGGTTCTATCCGGTCGCACGTCCTGTCGGCCGTCGCGGACGGGGTCGCCGCGACAGCGGACACCCTGCGCGACCGGAGCTTCGGCGAGATGGCCGAAGACCTGCGTGCCATGGCGCGGCGCAATCCGGGCCTGGTGGCC
>JBJXFU010000084.1:0-29871 GCA_046155885.1 Paracoccaceae bacterium | reverse complement strand
GATGGTCTTCCAGTCCTACGCGCTTTACCCCCACCTGACGGTGCGCGACAACATGGGATTGGCGCTGAAGCAGGCCGGGTTCGCCAAAGGCGACATCGGTACGGCCACCGATCGCGCCGCCGGAATGCTGTCGCTGGAGCCGCTGCTGGATCGTCGCCCTGCCGAACTGTCAGGGGGGCAGCGTCAGCGTGTTGCCATCGGGCGGGCCATTGTCCGCAAGCCCAAGCTGTTCCTGTTCGACGAGCCGCTGTCCAACCTTGATGCCGCCCTGCGCGTGGCGACCCGGATCGAGATTGCCCGCCTGCACCGGAGCCTGGGGGCCACGATGATCTATGTGACCCATGACCAGATCGAGGCGATGACGCTGGCCGACCGCATCGCGATCATGAAGAGCGGCGTGATCCAGCAGCTCGCCCCGCCGAACGAAACCTACAACCGGCCGAAGAACAAATACGTCGCGGGCTTCATCGGCAGCCCCGAGATGACCTTCTTCAAGGGCGCGCTCGAAGGCGACTCTTTCCGCGTCGACGGGACCCGAATCCCGATAGCGGGCTACGAATTCACCGGCGGCCACGCGGACGGACCTACGTGGTTCGGCATCCGTCCCGAACATGTCGAAACCGGCGACGGTGCGATGAAGTTGCCGTTCCACAGCGAAACCGTGGTCGATATCGTCGAACCGATGGGCTCGGACACGCTGGTCTGGACCAAGGTCGCGGGGAACGATCTGCGCCTGCGCATGGACGGGCAGGCGCGTCTGCGCGAGGGCGACAAGATCACGGTCGGCTTCACCGCCGCCAAGGCGCATCTCTTCGATGTGGCAAGCGAGAACCGGCTTTGAGCGGCGGATTCGGGCCGACGCCGTGATGTGCTTCCCGCCCCGCCAGGGCACGATCCGCCCTTAACTCCATGCAGCGGCCGCAGTGGCCGCGTGCAAGCCCCATGACCCCAGGTCCGCGACCTGTGGTTCCCGAAAGGACCCACGATGACCGACTTTTCCTATCAGCTCTACAGCTCCCGCAACCACCCGCCGCTTTCGTCGACGCTCCGGATGGTCGCCGATGCCGGCTACACGCAGGTCGAAGGCTATGGCGGGCTTTACGCGGATGACGCGGCGCTTTCCGGGCTGGCGCGCGGCCTGAAGGATACCGGGCTTGCCATGCCGACGGGGCATTTCGGGTTCGAGATGGTGGCAAATGACGCGCCCAGGGTGCTGCGCATTGCGAAGACGGTGGGGTTGAAGGGCGTGATCGTACCCCACATCGCGCAGGACGACCGGCCGAGCGACGCAAAGGGCTGGTCCGCCTATGGCGCGGCGCTGGCCAGGGTCGGGGCGCCCTATCGGGATGCGGGTCTGTTCTTCGGCTATCACAACCATGATTTCGAATATGTGCCCACCGATGGCGGGCACCTGCCGCTGGACCTGATGCTTGCGGCGGATGACAGCCTGGTGCTGGAATTCGACGTGGCATGGGCGGTGCGCGGGAACCGCGATCCGATGGACACCATCGCCAGGCACGGCGGGCGCATCCGCGCGGCGCATGTGAAAGACATCGCGCCCGCCGGCCAGTGCGAGGATGAAGACGGCTGGTCGGATGTGGGCGCGGGCACCATGCCCTGGGCGGCTCTGATGGCGGCGCTGAAGAAGGCGGGGACGGCCTACTTCGTCGTCGAGCACGATAACCCCAGCGACGACCGCCGGTTCGCGACCCGGTCGATCAATGCACTTAAGGCAATGTGAGGAGAGCGCGGCATGCAAGGCATCGGCATCATCGGGGCAGGCAATATCTCGGCCGCCTACCTGCGGCTTTCGCCGCTGTTCAAGGGGCTTGAGGTACGGGCTGTCGCCGACGTGAACCCCGCCGCCGCCGAGGCGCGGGCGAAGGAGTTCGGGGTCAGGGCGCAGTCGGTCGACGACCTGCTGGCCGCCAAGGACATCGACATCGTGGTGAACCTGACGATCCCCGATGCGCATTACCCGGTGACGAAAAGCATCCTTCAGGCCGGCAAACACGCCTATTCCGAAAAGCCGTTCGTGCTGTCCTTGGAACAGGGCGAGGACCTGCGGGCGATCTGCAAGGCCAAGGGCCTGCGGATCGGGTCGGCGCCCGACACGTTCCTCGGCGGCGCGCATCAGGCGGCGCGGGCGGCCATCGACGAAGGCCGGGTGGGCAAGATCGTCGCCGGTACGGCGCATGTGCTGAACCACGGGATGGAACACTGGCACCCGAACCCCGACTTCTTCTTCCTGCCGGGCGCCGGGCCCATGCTGGACCTGGGCCCCTACTACGTCACGAACCTGATCCAGCTTCTGGGCCCGGTGGCCCGGGTGGCCGCGCTGGCCACTGCGTCCTTCGCCGACCGGACGATTTCCACACCCGGCCCGCGCCAGGGCCAGACGGTGCCGGTGAAGACCCCCACCAACATCCACGCGCTTCTCGACTTCCGGTCGGGGGCGACCATCACGCTTTCGACTTCGTGGGATGTCTGGGCGCACCGGCACGCGAACATGGAGCTTTACGGCACCGAAGGGTCGATCTACGTGCCCGACCCGAACTTCTTCGGCGGCACGGTGCAGGTCACCGGCCACGGGCCCGCGACCACGGACATCGACGCGACGAAGCATCCGTTCGGCGTGCCCAACGAAAAGCACGCGCAGGGAATGATGGCCAACTACCGCACCGCCGGACTGGCCGACATGGCCGTCGCCATCCAGCAGGGACGCCCGCACCGCTGCTCGATGGAGCTTGCGCTGCACGCGGTCGAGGTGATGGCCGCCTGCCTCAAGTCCGGCGAGAGCGGCAAGTTCGTGACGATGACGACCACCTGCGACCGCCCGGCGGCGCTTTCGGCGGCCGAGGCGAAGGCGCTGATGAAATAGGCTTGCGATAACGGCGCGGGGCGGCGCACAAAGCCGCCGTCCCGCCTTAGGAGCGCGCCATGAGCTACATCCCGGCCGAAGACCGCTATTCGGCCATGCAATACCGCCGCTGCGGGCGCAGCGGGTTGATGCTGCCCGCCCTGTCGCTGGGGCTTTGGCACAACTTCGGCCATGACACGCGTCACGATCTGAAGCAGGCGCTCTGCCGCACGGCGTTCGACCTCGGGATCACGCATTTCGACCTGGCCAACAACTACGGCCCGCCGCCCGGCAGCGCCGAAGAGGCCTTCGGCGAAATCCTCCGCACCGATTTCCGCGGCTACCGGGACGAACTGATCATCTCGTCCAAGGCCGGGTATCTGATGTGGCCCGGGCCCTATGGCGAGTTCGGCAGCCGCAAGTACATGATCGCTTCCTGTGACCAGTCGCTGAAGCGGATGGGTGTCGACTATGTGGACATCTTCTATTCGCACCGCTTCGACCCGGACACGCCGCTGGAAGAGACGATGGGCGCCCTCGACCACATCGTCCGGTCAGGACGGGCGCTCTATGCCGGCATCTCCAGCTACAACTCTGCCCGCACGCGCGAGGCGGCGAGGATCCTGAAGGAACTTGGAACTCCGCTGGTGATTCACCAGCCGAGCTACAGCATCCTGAACCGCTGGGTCGAGACCGACGGGCTGAAGGACACCCTGACAGAGCTTGGCGTCGGCTCGATCGCCTTCGTGCCGCTGGCGCAGGGGTTGCTGACCAGCAAGTACCTCAGGGGCATCCCGCCCGGCAGCCGCGCCGCCCAGGACAAGTCGCTGGAACCAACCGAGGTGGAGAAGACCGTCGGCGCGGTCCGCAGGCTGGCGGCGATCGCCGACGCGCGTGGGCAGACGCTGGCCCAGATGGCGCTGGCCTGGGTGCTGCGCGGCGGAGCGATCACCTCGGCGCTGATCGGCGCGTCGCGGCCCGAACAGATCACCGATTGCGTCGGTGCGCTCGGGCGGCCGGACTTCTCCGACGACGAGCTTGCCGCCATCGACGCCGTCAGCGAAGAGAAGGACATGAACCTCTGGAAGCGCTCTGCCGAACTTGAGGTATGACGATGCGCTCGGCCCTCTGCATCCACGAGCTTGCGACGGGGCATGAGCATGTCGTGCTGGAGACCCGCCGCCTGATCGAAGCCCCGAACTGGCTGCCGGACGGGTCGGCGCTGATCGTCAACGGCGGCGGGCGGCTTTTCCGCGTATCGCTTGACCGGCCTGATTTGGCCGAAATAGATACTGGTTTCGCCACGCAGCTGAACAACGATCACGGCGTATCGCCGGACGGCCGGACGCTGGCCATCTCGAACCACACGGTGTCCGGGAAGTCCTGCATCTACACGCTTCCGCTCGGCGGCGGCGAGCCGCAGCAGGTCACGCCCAACACGCCGTCCTGGTGGCACGGCTGGTCGCCGGATGGGGCGCGGCTGGCCTATGCGGCGGTGCGCGGCGGGGACTTCGACATCTACACCATCCCGGCCGAAGGCGGCGACGAGCTTCGGGTGAC
Organism: Paracoccaceae bacterium; assembly: GCA_046155885.1. Classification (GTDB taxonomy): domain Bacteria; phylum Pseudomonadota; class Alphaproteobacteria; order Rhodobacterales; family Rhodobacteraceae; genus JAOADN01. The sequence goes on along the minus strand of JBJXFU010000084.1, from coordinate 25,451 downwards.
TTCGGGCGGCGGGCACCACGACGGGCCCGACTATACGCCCGACGGCGCGTGGCTCTGGTTCAACTCGGACCAGGGCGGAAAGGGAATGCAGCTCTGGCGTGTCCGCCCCGACGGGCGCGACCGGCAGCGGATGACCGGCGATGACCGGGTGAACTGGTTTCCGCACCCTTCGCCCGATGGCAGGCAGGTCCTGTACCTCGCCTATTCCCCGGGCACCGAGGGGCATCCGCGCGATCTGGACGTGGAACTGCGCCTGATGCCGTCCGCCGGCGGGAAGTCGCGTGTGGTTGTCGCGCTGTTCGGCGGACAGGGTTCCATCAACGTACCCTGCTGGCGCCCCGACAGCGCGGCCTTCGCCTTTGTCCGCTATTGTCCGCCGGAATAGACCCTACTGCGCGGCCATTTCCCGCTGCGGGCCGACCAGCCCCTCGGTGACCTGCGCCAAAGCCAGCGCCGCCGCGCCATGCGCCCACAGAAGATCCCCCCAGGCGTGGATCTCGATCTTCGGCGGCGGGCGGCCGGAGTCGATGGCCAGCGCCTGGATTTCGGCCAGGGTCTCGCCGGCGTAAAGGTAATCGTACCGCATCCTTTCGCCGGACAGGATGATCAGGCCCGGGTCAAACAGGTTCACCACATTCGCCAGCCCCAGCGCCAGATAGCGCCCGGCACGGTGGAAGATCGATCGCGCGGCGGCATTGCCGGCCTTGGCATGGTCGTAGAGGCTTTCAAGAAGCATGTTCACCGACTGCATCTCGCGCACCGACCAGTTCAGCGCCGTCGTGGCTTCGCGCACCAGCGCGTAGTCTGCGACATAGGCCTCAAGGCAGCCGCGCTGCCCGCAGCGGCAAAGCGCGCCGTCGAGCTGGACCTTGATATGGCCAAGCTCCATGCCCAAACCGCGCGCGCCGCGATAGACCCGGTGGTTCAGAACCAGCCCCATGCCGACCCCGTGTTCGATCGTCACCACCGCAAAGTCCGACCGTCCCCGCCCCGCTCCGAACCAGAGTTCGGCCATCGAGACGAGGTTGGCGTCGTTGTCCACATAGACCGGCAGGCGAAGCCGCGCGGTCAGGGCCGCAGCCAGCGGCAGCCGTCGGACTGACAGCACCGGCGTCCAGAGCACGGTCCCGGTATCGGCCTCGACATAGCCCGGAACCCCGATTCCGACCGCCGAGAGCGATCCGGGGGTCAGCCCGGCCTTGGCGCAGACGTCCGACAGCAGCGCATCCACGGTGTCGTAAAGCGCCGTAGGCTCCATTGCGCCCGGGCTGCGCGAAACCGACAGGTCCGCAATCAGGTTTCCCGCGAAGTCGACCACCACCGCCGTATGTTCGCGGTCCGAAAGCTTGATCCCGGCGACGATGTGGGCGTTCGGCCGGACGCCGAGCGCCACCGCCGGGCGCCCGCGCACCGGATCGGTGTCGCGAAGGGTTGTCACTTCGTGCAAAAGACCGGCCTCGATCAGTTCCGAGGTGATGGTGGTCACCGTCGCCGGGCTGACGTTCAGCTCTTTGGCGACCTGCACGCGCGGCATGGTGCCTGCGGCACGGACCCGCTCGAAGACCTGCTGGCGGAGCGAACGCGAGCTTTCCGAAAGGGGTGGAATCAGCGGACCGCAGCCGCGTGCCGGCGCACCCTGACCCCTTTCCGCCCGGCGGTGCATTAATTCGGTCCCCAAACAAAAGCCCCGATATCAGCGGGCAAAGGGCAGTATGCCTGACCATTTTCTGTCCCGATTGGCATGATCGGTGGCCGATACTCCTGCTGCCGCAGTGTGTCCGATGCTTTTTAATTTGACAACTAAATTTATTGGGGGCAATTTCCCTTCACACCGGCGAATCCGCCGGCGAGGGGCCATTGCTCAAGGCCCATCCTTGGGAGGTACTACATGCATAAGGCTATTGCTGCCGCCGCGGTGCTCGCGGCAGGCTTCGCGACTTCGGTGCACGCCGAAGGCAAGACGATCGCGGTTTCCTGGAAAACCTTCCAGGAAGAGCGCTGGAAGACCGACGAAGCGGCGATCAAGGCCGTCGTCGAAGCCGCCGGCAACACCTACATCTCGACCGACGCGCAGGGCTCGGCCCAGAAGCAGGCCGCCGACATCGAAAGCCTGATTTCGCAGAAGCCGGACGTGGTTCTGGTCGTCGCCTTCGACTCGGACGCCATCCTGCCCTCGATCAAGGCGCTGAGCGATGCCGGCATCAAGGCGATCGCCTATGACGTGCAGTTCGAAGACCCGAACGCGCTCTACATCACCTTCGACAACGTCGGCGTCGGCCGCATCATCGCCCAGGAAGTCTCCAAGGTGAAGCCGGAAGGCAACTACGCCTTCATCAAGGGCGACAAGGGCGACCCGAACGCGACCTTCCTGTTCCAGGGCATGATGGAAGTGCTCAAGGAGTCGCTCGATTCCGGCAAGATCATGAACGTCTGCGAGACCTTCACCGATGGCTGGAAGCCCGACAACGCCCAGAAGAACATGGAACAGTGCCTGACCTCGACCGGCAACAAGGTTGACGCCGTTCTTTCCGAGAACGACGGCATGGCCTCGGGCGTCGTCGCGGCGCTGACCGCACAGGGCATGGCCGGCATCCCGGTCGGCGGCCAGGACGGCGACCTCGCCGCCATCAACCGCGTGGCGCTCGGCACCCAGACCGTCTCGGTGTGGAAGAACGCCAAGGACCTCGGCAAGGTGGCCGGTGAAGCTGCCAATGCGCTGGCCGAAGGTATCGACATGGCCGCGATCCCCGGTGTTGCCAAGTTCTCGGGCGGCAAGAACGGCGTCGAGATGAACTCCATCCTCCTCGCCCCCACGCCGATCACCAAGGATAACATCACCGTCGCCATCGACGCGGGCCACATCACCAAGGACCAGGCCTGCGCCGGCGTCGCCGCTGGTGCGGTTCCCGGCTGCTGATCCAGGGTGCTAAGGCAATGACAATCACCGCGCCCATTCCACGATGGGCGCGGTTCTTGCCTAACTAGAAGCTGCAATTCCCGGAGCCCTTCATGTCGGACACGTCGAGCACCAGCTCCAGCCCCGCCCTGCAGGCGGAAGGCCCCGTCAAGCGCTTCTTCCGCGCCACCGAGATCGACACGCGCATGCTGGGCATGGTCGCGGCGCTGATCCTGATCTGGTGCATCTTCGACATCGCCAGCGGCATCCTGCGCGGCAATTTCGGCGGCCTGCTTGGCGGCTCGTTCCTGACGCCGCGCAACTTGTGGACGCTGCTGGTGCAGACGTCGTCCATCGCCGTCATGTCCACCGGGATGGTGCTTCTGATCGTCATGCGGCAACTCGACCTTTCGGTCGGCTCGATGCTCAGCCTGGTCGCTGTCGCGGCGGGCGTTCTGCAGGTGTTCAAGCTTGCCCCTGCCCTCGGCGTAGGCCATCCCGCCATCTGGATTGCCGCTGTGGTTTTCTCGATCGCGCTCGGCGCGCTCATCGGCGCATTCAACGGGTGGCTGACGGCCTACGCGAAGATTCCTGCCTTCATCGTCACGCTTGGCGGGCTGCTCGCCTACAGCGGTCTCGCCTTCTCGCTGGCAAAGGGCGAGACCGTCGCCCCGATGGACAAGACCTTCGAAATCTTCGGCGGCGGCATTCCCATAAGCTGGCTTGGCCCGTTCTGGAGCTGGGTGATGGCGCTGGCGGTTTGCGCCGCGATCATCTTCGCCATAGTCAGCGGCCGCCGACAGCGCGTGCGCTTCAACTTTCCGCTGCGTCCGGTCTGGGCCGAAGTGTTTCTGGCCGCGCTGGGCAGTGTCGTGGTCCTTTTCGTGACGCATGTGATGAATTCCTACCCCTGGCCGTTCAAGCTGATCGAAAACTATGCCAAGGCCAACAACGTCGTCATTCCGCCGGGCGTCGAGGACAAGGACGGGTCGGCGATCTGTCTGGCAGGCGACGCCGTTGTCCGGTGTACGGAGGGGCTGATCTACTACACGGGCTATTCCCTGCCCGTCGTGGTGATGATGGTCGTCGGCGTGCTGATGACGTTCTTTGCCACGCGCACGCGGTTTGGCCGATACGTCTATGCCATCGGCGGCAACCCCGAGGCGGCCGAACTCGCCGGCATCAATACGAAGATGATGATCGTCAAGGTTTTTGCGCTCATGGGGGCGCTGGTCGGCATTTCGGCAATCATCTCCTCGGCCCGACTGAACGCCGCGACCAACGCCCTTGGTCTGACCAACGAGCTCTATGTCATCGCCGCCACCGTCATCGGCGGCACCTCGCTCGCCGGTGGTGTGGGAACCATCTACGGGGCGATGATCGGCGCCCTGATGATGCAGTCGATCGTGTCGGGCATGTCGCTGCTGAACCTGCCCGCATCCATGCAGAACATCGTTGTGGGATCGGTGCTTGTGATCGCCGTCTACCTCGACCAGCTCTATACCCGCCGCGTGAAGTGAGGACATGACCATGGCCACCCCCCTCATCGAGATGCGCGACATCTCCATTGCATTCGGCGGCATCAAGGCGGTCGATCATGCCAGCGTCGATCTCAACCCCGGCGAGGTCGTGGGCCTGCTCGGCCACAACGGCGCGGGCAAGTCCACGCTGATCAAGATCCTCTCGGGCGCCTACAAGCGCGACCATGGCGACATCTTCCTGAACGGGGAAAAGGTCGAGATCAACAACCCGCGCGACGCCAAGGCGCTGGGCATCGAGACGATCTACCAGACCCTGGCGCTGGCCGACAACGTGGACGCTGCGGCGAACCTCTATCTTGGGCGTGAACTGAAAACGCGCTTCGGTACGCTCGACGACGTGGCGATGGAGGCGGCCTGCCGCAAGGTGATGCACCGGCTGAACCCGAACTTCCGCCGCTTCAAGGAGCCGGTGGCGAAGCTGTCGGGCGGGCAGCGGCAGTCGGTCGCCATCGCCCGGGCGATTCACTTCAATGCCCGCATCCTGATCATGGACGAACCCACCGCCGCGCTGGGGCCGCAGGAAACGGCGCAGGTGGGCGAGCTGATCAAGCAATTGAAGGCCGACGGGATCGGGATTTTCCTGATCAGCCACGACCTGCATGACGTCTTCGACCTGGCGGACCGGGTGTCGGTGATGAAGAACGGCAAGGTCGTCGGCATCGCTCGGACGTCGGAGGTGACGCATGACGAGGTTCTCGGCATGATCATCGCCGGGAAGTGCCCGCCCGCCGCCATCCCGGGACCGGGTGCGATGTAGCGATGTTCCTGGGGCTCGATCTGGGAACATCGGGCCTGAAGGGCCTGCTGATCGACGATGCCCAGGGCCTGGTGGCCGAGGCTTCGGCGCCGCTGTCGGTTTCGCGTCCGCATGACGGCTGGTCGGAACAGGCCCCCGCCGACTGGATCTCCGCCTGCGAAACGGTTTTCGCGGCACTTCCGGCCGCCGCGAAGGCCAGGGTGCGCGGCATCGGCCTTTCGGGCCAGCAGCACGGCGCGACGCTTCTGGATGCGGCCGACAATGTGCTGCGCCCCTGCATCCTTTGGAACGACACCCGGAGCCACGCCGAAGCGGCAAAGCTGGACGCGGACCCGCGTTTCCGCGCGCTGACGGGCAACATCTGTTTCCCGGGGTTCACCGCGCCCAAGCTGAACTGGGTCGCGGCGCATGAGCCTGCGATCCGCGCGCGGGTCGCGAAGGTTCTCCTGCCGAAAGACTACCTTCGGCTCTGGCTGACGGGCGAGCATGTGGCCGAAATGTCGGACGCCGCCGGGACCGGCTGGCTCGAAACAGGTGCGCGCGCCTGGTCGGATGCGCTTTTGTCGATGACCGCGATGGACCGCAGCCATATGCCCCGCCTTGTCGAAGGGTCGGAGGTGTCGGGAACGCTGCGCCCGGAACTCGCGTCGCGCTTCGGCCTGCCGAAGGCTGCCGTCGTGGCGGGTGGCGGGGGCGACAACGCGGCCTCGGGCATCGGCGTGGGCGTGGTGAAGGCGGGCCAGGCGTTCGTGAGCCTCGGGACATCCGGCGTTCTTTTCGCGGCCAACGATGGCTACCGGCCGGACCCGGCAACGGCAGTGCACACGTTCTGCCACGCCCTGCCCCAGTCCTGGCACCAGATGGGCGTGATCCTGGCCGCGACCGATGCACTCAACTGGTTCGCGCATCTGGCAGGGTCGGAGGCCGCCACGATGACGGCCAATCTGGGCGCGCTGAAAGCCCCCGGCAAGACGCGGTTCCTGCCCTATCTGGGGGGTGAGCGGACGCCGGTGAACTCTGCCTCGATCCGGGGGGCGTTCATCGGGCTGGAGCATGCGACCGACCGCGACGCGGCAACGCGCGCGGTGCTGGAGGGTGTGACCTTCGCGATCCGCGACTGCCGTGATGCGCTGGCCGCCACCGGCACGCGGATCGACCGGCTTCTGGCGGTGGGCGGGGGGTCGCGGTCGGACTACTGGCTTTCCGCCATTGCCACGGCGCTGGGAACACCCGTCCGGGTTCCGGTCGCGGGGGATTTCGGCGGTGCCTTCGGGGCCGCGCGGCTGGGCCTGATGGCTGCCACCGGCACGGGGGCAGAGATCGCGACGATGCCGAAGATCGCGCGGACGGTCGAGCCGGTCGCCGCCCTGACCGGGGCGTTCGACGAAGGCCACGCCCGCTATACCGCCGCGCGCCACGCCATCAGGGGACTGACATGACCGATTTCTTCAAGGGCATCGCGCCCATCCGCTACGAAGGGCCCGAAAGCGACAACGAATTCGCCTTCCGCCACTACAACCCCGACGAGGTGGTGCTGGGCAAGCGGATGGAGGACCATCTGCGCTTTGCCGTGGCCTATTGGCACAGCTTCGCCTGGGCCGGCGGCGATCCGTTCGGCGGCCAGACCTTTCAGCGGCCCTGGTTCGGCGAGACGATGGCGCTGGCGAAGATGAAGGCCGATGTGGCTTTCGAGCTGTTCGGCATTCTCGGCGCGCCCTTCTACTGCCTCCACGACGCCGATGCGCGGCCCGAAGGGGCCACCTTCGCGGAATCGCTGAGGAACCTGGAAGGGATCACCGACTACCTTCTGGAAAAGCAGTCGGCATCGAAGACGCGGCTTCTGTGGGGCACCGCGAACCTTTTCTCGCACCGGCGCTGGATGGCCGGGGCGGCGACCAGCCCGGACCCGGACGTGTTCGCCTATGCGGCGGCGACGGTGAAGTCCTGTATCGATTCGACGATGAAGCTGGGCGGGGCGAATTACGTTCTCTGGGGCGGGCGCGAGGGGTATGAGACGCTGCTGAACACCAATCTGGTGCGCGAACGCGAACAGGCGGGGCGCTTTCTGCGGATGGTGGTCGAGTACAAGCACAAGATCGGCTTCAAAGGCGCGATTCTGATCGAACCGAAGCCGCAGGAGCCGACCAAGCACCAGTACGACTACGATGTCGCGACGGTCTATTCGTTCCTGAAGGATTTCGGGCTGGACAAGGACGTGAAGCTGAACATCGAGCAGGGCCATGCGATCCTGGCGGGGCATTCCTTCGAGCACGAACTGGCGCTGGCCGCCGCGCTGGGGCTTTTCTGTTCGATCGACATGAACCGCAACGACTACCAGTCGGGCTGGGACACCGACCAGTTTCCCGACAGCGTGCCTGAAATGGCGCGGGCCTATTACGAGGTGCTGAAGGCCGGCGGGTTCACCACCGGGGGGACGAACTTCGACGCGAAGCTCAGGCGGCAGTCGCTGGACCCGGCGGACCTGGTGCTGGGGCATGTGGGGGCGATGGATGTCTGCGCCCGGGCGCTGAAGGCGGCGGCGGCCCTGCTCGAGGACGGCTCGCTGGAACGCGCCCGGGCCGGGCGCTACGCGGGCTGGGACCGGCCCGAGGCGAAGGCGATGCTGGCAGGCGGTACGCTGGACGGGATCGCCGCCGAGGTGCTGGCCAAGGGCATCAACCCCGAACCCCGGTCGGGGCGGCAGGAGCGGCTGGAGAACCTGTGGAACCGGTTCGTCTGACCGCGCTGTGGCCGCCGCTTTCTGGTTAATCCTTCGGTAACGCGGCGCGCGCTAGGGTCCCGCTCGAGACGGGCCCCTGCGGATCGGCCCGGCGCAATCTGGCGACGGAGAAAGCAGTCTTGTCAGCCCCGATACTCGATTTCCCCGCAGCCCGGGCTGCGGGACCGGACAGGTCATTCTATGCCGCGGCGGGCAAGCGATTGTTCGACCTCCTGGCGGTCCTTCTCATGGCGCCCGTCGTGCTGGCGGTCGTCGGCATCGCGGCGGCGGCGGTCGCGGCTTCCGGCGGGCGGCCGATCTACTGGCAGCTGCGCGTCGGCCGGCGGGGCGAGGTGTTCCGCTGCTGGAAGCTCAGGACGATGGTGCGCGGCGCCGAGGTGCGGCTTGCGGCGCTCTTGGCGGCCGACGAGGCGCTGGCGGCCGAATGGCGGGTGAACCAGAAGCTGGCAAAGGACCCCAGGATCACCCGCATCGGGCGGTTCCTGCGGCGGACCAGCCTGGATGAGCTGCCGCAGCTCTGGAATGTTGCAATGGGCCAGATGAGCCTGATCGGCCCGCGCCCCTTCACGCCCGAGCAGGCCATGACCTACGAGGCGGGGGCGGGCAGTTCCGCCTATTACCGGCTGCGCCCCGGTGTCACCGGCCTCTGGCAGGTCAGCCGCCGCAACGCCGGGACCTTCGCCGAGCGGGTGCAGTGGGACCGCGCCTATGCCGAACGGCTGAGCTTTGCGGGTGACCTTGCGATCCTGCTCCGCACGGTCGGGGTGGTCCTGAAGGCGACCGGTCAGTAGCCGAGGCCGGCCCAGACCGCTTCGGGGCCCAGGCCTGCGACGAAGGCGCGGTGCGCCGCTTCTTCCCCGGCCGTGAGCCGCCTGACCGGCGGCGACGGGCGCGGATAGGGCCGCCAGGGCTGGCCCGCACCCTGCGCGCCGCCGTCGGCCGGAAGGCCGGTCGCCAGCGCCAGGCCGGGCTGACGGCCGCCGATCAGTTCCAGATAGACCTCGGCCAGGATTTCGCTGTCGAGCAGCGCCCCGTGTCTGGTGCGCATCGTGTTGTCGATGCCGAAGCGCCGGCAAAGGGCGTCGAGCGACGCCGGCGCGCCGGGAAAGCGCCGCCGGGCGATTGCCAGCGTATCGAGGGTGCGGCTGTTTGGAATTTCGGGAAATCCGGAAGCGGCCAGCTCGTGGTTGAGGAATTTCAGGTCGAAGCCGGCGTTGTGGATCACCAGGCGCGATTCGGGGCCGATGAAGGCCAGGAAATCCGCCGCCGCCTCCGTGAAGCGGGGTTTGTCTGCAAGGAAGGCCGAGCTTAGCCCGTGCACGGCCTCGGCCTCGGGCGGCATCGGCCGGTCGGGGTTCAGATAGCGGTGGAAGACCTGGCCGGTCGGAACATGGTTCAGAAGCTCGACCGCGCCGATTTCCACGATGCGGTGGCCTTCGGCCGGATCAAGCCCCGTCGTTTCGGTGTCGAGCACTATTTCGCGCATGGCGTTCCCTGGCCTCTGACAGGATGCGTGCGACGTCGGCGCGGGCGCTGTCAAGGCCGGTCGTTTCGATGACCCAGGTGGCGCGGCGGCGCTTTTCGGCATCGGGCATCTGGCGGGCCTCGATCGCGGCGAAGGCTGCGTCGGTCATGCCTGGGCGGGAAAGCACCCGGGCGCGCTGGATGTCGCGGGGGGCGCTGACGACGATGGTCGCATCGGCTTCGCGGTCGGCGCCGGTTTCGAAAAGCAGCGGGATGTCGAGAACGGCGACCGCGGCGCCCGCGGCGCCCGCCTGCCTCAGAAAGGCGGCCCGGTCGGCGGCGGCGAGCGGGTGGATGGCCGCCTCGAGCCGGGCGAGAAGGCCCGGGTCGGACATCGCTGCCTCGCGCAGGGCGGCACGGTCGACCGCGCCGGCGGCCACGGCCCCGGGGCAGAGATGCGCCACCGCCGCGACGCCGGCGCCGCCCGGGGCATAGAGCCGATGGACGGCCGCATCGGCGTCCCAGACAGGAACTCCGGCCTCGCGGAAGACCTGCGCGGTGGTGGACTTCCCCATGCCGATCGAACCGGTCAGGCCGAGAACGACGGGCCGCGTCATTCGGCGAGGACGGCCGCCCTGGCGGCGTCGTCAACCTCGGGGCGGACACCGAACCAGCGCTCGAATCCCGGCGCCGCCTGGTGCAGCAGCATCCCCAGCCCGTCCACCGTCGTGCAGCCGAGCCCCGCCGCCTCGTCCAGAAGCCGCGTGCGGAGGGGCGAATAGACCAGGTCGGCGACCACGGAAGCGGGCGAAAGCGCGTCGAGCGGAACGCGGAACGCGGGCTTGCCGGTCATGCCGAGCGCGGTCGTGTTGACCACCGTCGCGGCGCCGTCGAGCATGTTGCCGGCCTGCGCCCAGTCCAGAACCACGACCTTGGCGCCGAACTCGTTCCGGAGCGCCTCGGCCCGGGCCCGGGTGCGGTTGGCCAGGCGGATTTCAGGCGCCCCGGTCTCGATCAGCGCGGCGACGACCGCCCGCGCCGCGCCGCCGGCGCCGAAGACCGCGGCCGGGCCGGAGGCGGCATCCCAGAAGGGCGCCTCCTGACGGAGGTTGGCGATGAAGCCGTAGCCGTCGGTATTGTCGGCGTGAATTCGCCCGTCCTTCCGGAAAATCAGCGTATTGGCCGCGCCGATCAGCGCCGCCCGGTCGGTCACGACATCGGCGAGCGCGAGCACGGCCTCTTTGTGCGGTATGGTGACGTTCGCGCCGACGAACCCGGCTTTCGGCAGCGCCGTCAGGACCTCGCGCAGGTTGCCGTGGGCCACATCCATCGGGACATAGTGCCCGGCCAGCCCATAGCGCCTGAGCCAGTGACCATGCAGGCGCGGCGATTTCGAATGCGCGACGGGCGAGCCGATCACGCCGGCCAGGGGAATCTGCGCCTGTTCGGTCATGACGCGATGTCGCCCCGCGCCCGCAACCACGTCAAGAGTTCGATGAGCGGCAGGCCGATGATCGTGAACCAGTCGCCTTCGACTTTCGCCATCAGACGGATGCCTTCGCCTTCGATCCGGTAGCCGCCGACGCAGCCGCGAATGCTTTCCCAGTTCCGTCCGACATAGCGGCCGATGAAGGCCGGCGAAAGGGGGTGGAGCGTCAGCTCCGCCCGGCCCACCTGGCGCCAGACGGGGCGGCCGTCTTCGAAGACGACGGCCGCCGACCAGAGCCGGTGGGTTCGCCCCGACAAGGACCGGAGCTGGCTTTCGGCCTCGGCGGGCGTTGCGGGTTTGCCGAGGGCGCGGCCGTCGAGATCGAGGATCTGGTCGCAGCCGAGGACAAGGGCGGATGGCGCGCCGTTCGCGATGCGGGCCGCCTTCATCCCGGCGAGCGCGTCGGCGACGTCGCGCGGCGCGGCCCCGCCGGCCTCAAGCGAGGCCCGTATCGCCGCTTCGTCGATCCGCGCGGGGCGGACGGTAAAGTTCAGGCCGGCCGCGCGGAGCATGTCCGCCCGGGCGGCCGAGGCCGAGGCGAGGACGACGGGCCTTTCGCCGGGCCAGGGAGCGGGGGAAGGATCTGTGGGCAAGGCTGAGGTTCCTTTCGCTGGGACGCGGTCGCGGCGGCGGTTCATCGGCCTGCGGCCGGAAACCGGGCAGGGCCAGGTCATCCCGGGTCCGTCCGCCCACATGTGCACGATGGCCGCCGGGTGCTGTTGACGGATACGCCGGCTGCCGGCCCTGTCCACGGAGAGATTCCGGCGGCGGTCATGGCATTCAACGTAACCGTATGAAAAACATATGATATTTCATCCACTTCCTTCTCCTTGCGATGTCCGCAGGCTTGTCCACATGGCGGCGGCGCCTGTGGGCCACCTTGCGTCGGGCGTCGCAATCCCGTTTTCCCCAGGGCTTACTACATCAACTTTCCATTTCATTCTTCATCAGTGATATGTAGGCCACGCCCCTGCAAAGCGCGGCTTCCGATGCAAGACCTTCTCGCCGACCTCTACTTGTTCACCAAGACCGCGCACGTCGTTTCGGTGATCGCATGGATGGCCGGCCTTCTTTATCTGCCCCGGCTGTTCGTCTATCACGCCGAGGGCTGGAACCACGGCGGCGTGACGCCGGGAAGCGAGATGGACCTGATCTTCCGGCGGCAGGAACGGCTGCTGTTTCGGGCGATCATGAACCCCGCGATGATCGCAACCTGGGTGTTCGGGCTTCTCCTCGTCCTCACGCCCCAGGCCGGGGTCGACCCGGGCTCGACCTGGGTCTGGAGCAAGGCGGCGGGGGTGGTCGGGCTGACATGGTTCCATCACTGGCTTGGACGGAGGCGGGCGGATTTCGCCGGCGGAACGAACCGGCATTCCGGGCGCCTCTACCGCGTCGTCAACGAGGTCCCGACGGTGCTGATGGTGGTGGTCGTGGCTTCAGTGATCGTGAAGTTCTGAACCGCCCTCGCTGGCCCCGGGACCGCTGCGGTTGACATCCGGGCGCCGGGGGGTGTAGGCGGGGATCGCTTGGGCCGTCCGGCCCGTCAGCATCCCCCAGCCAGGAAAGATCGCCCCACCCCGCCGCGCGCCGTGGGCCGGGCGTACAGGATCACGATGACCCAGGACCGTCTGAGACTCGCCGACCTCAAGGCCAAGAGCCCCGCCGATCTGCTTTCGATGGCCGAGGAGCTCGAGGTCGAGAATGCCTCGACCATGCGCAAGGGCGAGATGATGTTCTCGATCCTGCGGGAATATGCCGAAGAAGGCTATGAGATCGGCGGCGACGGCGTTCTTGAGGTGCTTCAGGACGGCTTCGGGTTCCTGCGGTCGACCGAGGCGAACTATCTGCCGGGCCCGGACGACATCTACGTCAGCCCCGAGATGATCCGGATGCACGCGCTGCGGACGGGCGACACGATCGAGGGGGTGATCCGCGCGCCGGGCGAAATCGAGCGGTACTTCGCGCTGACGAAGGTGACACGGATCAACTACGAGGACCCGGAAAAGGCGCGCCACAAGGTCGCCTTCGACAACCTGACGCCGCTCTACCCCGACGAGCGGCTGAAGATGGAGATCGAGGACCCGACGATCAGGGACCGTTCGGCGCGGATCATCGATCTGGTGGCGCCGATCGGCAAGGGGCAGCGCGGCCTGATCGTGGCGCCGCCGCGCACCGGCAAGACGGTGCTTCTGCAGAACATCGCGCATTCCATCGCCGTCAACCACCCGGAAATCTACCTGATCGTGCTGCTGATCGACGAGCGCCCCGAGGAAGTTACCGACATGCAGCGAAGCGTGCGGGGCGAAGTCATCTCGTCGACCTTCGACGAACCCGCGACCCGGCACGTCGCCGTGGCGGAAATGGTCATCGAAAAGGCCAAGCGGCTGGTCGAGCACAAGCGCGACGTGGTGATCCTTCTGGACTCGATCACGCGGCTGGGCCGGGCCTTCAACACGGTCGTGCCCTCGTCCGGCAAGGTGCTGACCGGCGGCGTCGACGCAAACGCGCTGCAGCGGCCGAAGCGGTTCTTCGGCGCGGCGCGGAACATCGAAGAGGGCGGATCGCTGACCATCATCGCGACGGCCCTGATCGACACCGGCAGCCGGATGGACGAGGTGATCTTCGAAGAGTTCAAGGGTACCGGCAACAGCGAGATCGTGCTGGACCGCAAGGTGGCGGACAAGCGGGTCTTCCCTGCCATGGACATCCTGAAATCCGGAACCCGGAAAGAAGACCTGCTGGTGGACCAGAAGGACCTGCAGAAGACCTACGTCCTGCGGCGCATCCTGAACCCGATGGGAACGACGGACGCCATCGAGTTCCTGATATCCAAACTGAAGCAGACCAAGACCAACGGCGAGTTCTTCGATTCGATGAACGCCTGACCGGCCGGGCCGGCAAACGGCATGGATACGATTTTCGCGCTCGCCTCGGCGAGGGGGAAGGCCGGGGTTGCTGTCGTCCGCCTGTCGGGGCCAGGGGCCTGGCGGGCCGTGCGGACCCTTGCGGGGACCTTGCCCGAACCGCGGCGGGCTGCGTTGAGGCGTCTGCGCCGGGATGGCGAGGTCCTTGACGACGCGCTGGTCATCGCGTTCGCCCAGGGGGCCAGCTTCACCGGCGAAGAGGCCGCCGAGCTGCATCTGCACGGCTCGGTCGCGACCGTCGGGGCGGTGCTGTCGGCGCTCGGCCGGATCGCGGGGCTCCGGGTGGCCGAGCCCGGCGAGTTCACGCGGCGGGCTTTCGAGAATGGCAGGCTTGACCTGGCGCAGGCGGAGGGCCTTGCGGACCTGATCGACGCCGAGACCGAGGCGCAGAGGCGGCAGGCGCTGCGCACGCTGTCGGGCGCGCTGGGGCACAAGGCCGAAGGCTGGCGGCGGGCGCTGCTTCGCGCCGGGGCGCTGATCGAGGCGACGATCGATTTTTCGGACGAGGATGTTCCGTCCGATGTCTGGCCCGAGGCCCGCGACCTGCTGGCCGGGGTGCTTTCGGAGCTGCAGGCGGAAGAGACCGGGTATCTTGCGGCCGAGCGGGTGCGAAGCGGGTTCGAGGTGGCCATCGTGGGCCCGCCGAACGCCGGAAAATCCACTCTTCTCAATGCTTTAGCTGGAAGAGAGGCGGCGATAACCTCGGCGATCGCAGGAACGACGCGCGACGTGGTCGAGGTCAGGATGGAAATAGCCGGGCAGGCGGTGACGCTGCTCGACACCGCCGGCCTTCGGGAAACTGCCGACGAGATCGAACGCGAAGGCGTGCGCCGCGCCGTTTCCCGGGCGGGGGGCGCGGATTTGCGGATATTCCTGCACACAGATGCAGACGCCGACCCGGGGATGCTGGCGCCGCAGGCGGACGACATCGTGGTTGCCGCAAAGGGCGATCTTGGGGCGAAAGATGGCCTGCCGGGGGTTTCGGGCCTGACGGGGCTTGGTCTGGACTGGCTTCTCGGGGAAATCGGCAAGCGCCTTTCGGCGCGGGTCGCCGATGCCGGGCTGGTATCGCGGGCGCGGCAAAGGAACGGGGTTCTGAGGGCGGCGCGGGCCATAGAGGCGGCGATCGGGGCGATCGACACAGGGGCCGGGGCCGAGCTTGTGGCCGAAGAGACGCGCGATGCCGTCCGCGCGCTGGATTTTCTTGTCGGGCGAATCGATGTAGAGGACCTGCTCGGAGAGATTTTCTCCAGGTTCTGCATCGGAAAATAGGCCGCCGTTTCACGTGAAACATACAGACGTCATCGTGGTTGGCGGCGGACATGCCGGAACCGAGGCCGCCCACGCCGCTGCCCGGCTGGGCGCCAGGGTCGTCATGGTGACCCTCAGGCCGGCGGCCATCGGGGTCATGTCGTGCAATCCTGCGATCGGCGGGCTTGGCAAGGGCCACCTCGTCCGCGAAATCGACGCGCTCGACGGCGTGATGGGGCGTGCGGCGGACCGGGCCGGCATCCAGTTCCGCCTGCTCAACCGCAGCAAGGGGCCGGCGGTGCAGGGCCCGAGGGCCCAGACGGACCGGAAACTCTACCGGCAGGCCGTGCAGGCGATCCTGGGCGAAGCCCCGGGAATCGAGATTGTCGAGGGAGAGGCGGTGGCGCTCCGCCTCGGCTCGGGACGCACGACTGGGGTCAGGCTGGCCGACGGTGCGGAGATCGCGGCGACGTCGGTGGTGCTGACGGCGGGGACGTTCCTGCGCGGCGTCATGCACTTTGGCGACCGCACAGAGCCGGGCGGCCGTATTGGCGACCGTCCGGCCGCGTGGCTGTCGGCGCAGCTCGCTGACCTGGGCTTCCCGCTCGGCAGGCTGAAGACCGGCACGCCGCCGCGGCTGGACGGCCGGACGATTGACTGGGCCGGCCTCGTCATGCAGCCAGGGGACGAAGACCCCGTGATGTTCTCGTTTCTCTCGGCCGCGCCCTCAGTCCGCCAGGTGAGCTGCGGGATAACGGCCACCAACGAAAGAACGCACGAAATCATCCGCGCCAACCTTGCCCGGTCGGCGATGTATGGCGGCCACATCGAAGGCGTCGGTCCGCGATACTGCCCCTCGATCGAAGACAAGGTCGTCAGGTTCGGCGACAAGCCCTCCCACCAGGTCTTTCTGGAGCCCGAGGGCCTTGACGATCCGACGGTCTACCCCAACGGCATCTCGACCTCGCTGCCGCCGGATATCCAGGAGCTTTACGTGCACTCCATCGCCGGACTCGAGGCGGCACGGATAACGCAACCCGGCTACGCCATCGAGTACGACTACGTCGACCCCCGGGCGCTCAACAGGTCCCTGGAGGCGCGCGCGGTCCGGGGCCTCTTCCTGGCGGGGCAGATCAACGGCACGACCGGGTATGAGGAGGCGGCGGCACAGGGGCTGGTCGCCGGCCTCAACGCGGCGATGACGGTGGCGGGGCGGCCGGCGGCAGAATTCAGCCGGACGGACAGCTACATCGGCGTCATGACCGACGACCTGACCCAGCACGGCGTCACCGAACCCTACCGGATGTTCACCTCACGGGCGGAGTACAGGCTTCGGCTCCGGGCGGACAACGCCGATCAGCGCCTTACCCCGAAGGGCATCGGGCTGGGCTGCGTGAGCGCGGGGCGGAGGGCGGCCTTCGAGGCGAAAAGCGATGCGCTGGACCGGGGCCTGCGCACCTTGCGGGCGATGCGAGTATCGCCACAGGCGGCGGGCGCCCTGGGGCTGAAGGTGGCAGATGACGGGCGGAAGCGCACGGGCGAAGAGATGCTGTCCATCCCGGGGGCCAAAGTGAGCGCGCTCACCGCGATAGAACCGGGCCTGTCAGACCTCCCGGAGCCGATCCGGCGGCAGCTCGAACGGGATGCGCTTTACGCGGGCTATCTTTCCCGCCAGTCGGAGGAGGCCGAGGCGCTTCGCCGGGACGAGGCACGCCGCATCCCCGACGGCTTCGACTATCGCCCGGTATCCGGCCTTTCGTCCGAGCTTCGGCAGAAGCTGACCAGAATCCGCCCCAAAAGCATTGCCGAAGCGGCCCGGATCGAGGGCATGACGCCCGCCGCGCTGACGCTGCTTCTTGCGCTCACCCGCCGTGCCGCGCCGCGTGACCGCGCAGTATGACCCATGGCCAGGAGCTATGGGCGGGGCCGGATGTTTCACGTGAAACACGGGACCGGCTCGGGACCCTTGTCGAAACCGTCATCAGATGGCAGCCGGCGATCAACCTGATTTCTCCGGGCTCGGTGCCGGACATCTGGTCCCGCCATGTCCTTGATTCCGCGCAACTCCTCAATCTGGCGCCGCCCGCAGCGCAGCGATGGGCCGATCTTGGGTCCGGCGCCGGCTTCCCCGGCCTCGTCTGCGCGATCTGCGCCCAGGGCGCCGGCCGGGCGACCGACTTCCACCTGGTGGAATCCGACCGGCGCAAGGCCGCGTTCCTCAACACCGCCGCCCGCGCGACCGGCGTCGCCGTGACCGTTCATCCGGACCGTGCCGAAAGCCGTCCCCCCCTGGGCGCCGACGTCGTTTCCGCCCGCGCGCTGGCGCCGCTCGACCGCCTCCTGGGGCTCGCCCGCCGGCACCTCGCACCCGGCGGCCGCGCGATCCTGCCGAAGGGCTCGGCCTGGCGAAGCGAAGTGGCCAAAGCCCTTGAAACCTGGCGCTTCACATATGAGAACCACCCCAGCCTGACGGACCCCGATTCCGTCATCCTCTTGGTCAAGGACATCGAGCATGCCTGATCCCATTCGCGGACAGGTCGCGAGGATCATTGCCGTCGCCAACCAGAAGGGCGGGGTCGGCAAGACCACGACCGCCATCAACCTGGCGGCGGCGCTGGGCGAGGAAGGGCTGCGGACCCTGATCTTCGACATCGACCCGCAAGGAAACGCGACCACCGGGCTCGGGATCGAAAAATCCGGAGGCGCGGCAACAACTTACGACATCCTCCTGGATGAGGTCCCGGTGGCCGCCGCGGCGCGCGAAACGGCCGTGCGCGGCGTGCTCCTCTGCCCCTCGACAACGGACCTTTCCTCGGCGGACATGGAGCTTGTCGCGAACGAAAAGCGCATCTTTCTCTTGCACGACGCCCTCCGGCACCCCGATGTCGACCGCCTCGGCCTCGACTATGTCCTCATCGACTGCCCGCCTTCGCTCAACCTCCTGACGGTGAACGCCATGGTCGCGGCGCATGCCGTGCTCATCCCGCTGCAGACCGAGTTCTTCGCCCTCGAGGGCCTGTCGCAACTCCTTCTCACCATCCGGAACATCCGCCAATCCGCCAATCCGGGGCTGCGCATCGAAGGCGTCGTGCTCACCATGGCGGATTCCCGGAACAACCTTTCCCAACAGGTCGAAGCCGACGCCCGCGCCACCCTTGGGGACGTCGTCTTCCGCACCGTCATCCCCCGGAACGTCCGCGTCAGCGAGGCACCCTCGCATTCCCTTCCGGTCCTCGCCTATGATCCGGCGTCCCGCGGCGCTCAGGCATACCGGGCGCTCGGCCGGGAACTCCGGACGCGGCACATCGCAGCACAGAAAGTAAAGGCCTGACGACATGTCTGAAAAGAAACCTGAACGGCGCGGACTGGGCCGGGGCCTTTCGGCATTGATGGCCGACGTCCGCATGGGGGAAAGCGGCGCGGAGGGCGGTGCAGAAGGCGGCACTCCGGGGCGCCCGGACCTCTTTGTCGGCATCGACCTGCTCGAGCCGAACCCCGATCAGCCCCGCCGGGACTTTCCCTTCGACGCACTCGCCGAGCTCTCGGAATCGGTCCGCCGCCGGGGCATCATCCAGCCGCTGATCGTCCGCCGGCACCCCGGGAAAGCCGAACACTATCAGATCGTTGCGGGCGAACGGCGCTGGCGGGCGGCGCAGATGGCGCGGCTGCACGAAGTTCCGGTCCTGGTCCGCGATTTCTCCGACACCGAAGTGATCGAAGTGGCGCTGATCGAAAACATCCAGCGCGCCGAACTCAACGCAATCGAAGAGGCCGCCGCCTACCGCCAGCTCATGGAGCGCTTCGGCCATACCCAGGAAAAGCTCGCCGAAGCCCTGTCCAAAAGCCGCAGCCACATCGCCAACCTGCTCCGGCTTCTCAGCCTGCCGCCCGAAGTGCAGGACTGGCTCCGGGCCGGCAGCCTGACCGCCGGCCATGCGCGGGCGCTTGTCTCCACCCCCGATCCGACGCGCCTGGCGCGCACGGTGATCGAACGCGGCCTGTCGGTGCGCGAAACCGAGGCGCTCGCCCGCGCGGCAACCGAACCCGGCCGGACGAAGGCGGAAGGCGAACGGAAACGCCGCGCGCATCCCGGGAAAGACGCCGACACGCTCGCCATCGAGGCCGACCTTTCCGCCCATCTGCGCATGCAAGTGCGGATCGAACATCAGGGCATCGACGGCGGCCGCGTCAGCATCACCTACCGAAGCCTCGACCAGCTCGACCGCATCTGCCAGATCCTGTCCGGGATGTCCTGAGCCGGCACCGGCCGGGGATCCGCCCGCCGACCGCTCTTTGGCCGCCCGGGCCGGCGGTGCCGGCGCACACCGGGTCCCTCCGCGCCGCGCCCGGCCGGGCCACATCGCCATTATCGCCCTTGGGGCTGACCCTGCGCTCAGTCCGCCGCCAGCTCCCGGATAACCGCGTTCAACACCGCGCGCCCCGCCGCCGTCGGCCTGACGCGCGCCCCCTCCACCGTCAGCATCCCCAGCTCCGCCAGCGCCGCGACCCGCCCCTCGGGAAGCGGCCGCCCGGCCAGGCGCGCATAGCGCCCGGCGTCGATCCCCTCGGTCAGGCGAAGCCCCATCAGCAGATACTCGTCCGACTGCCCGGCCAGGGGAACACGGTCCGCCAGGATTTCGCCGGAACCCCGCTCGCCCACCTGCCGCAACCACTCTGCCGGGTTCCGTTCCGCCTCGGTCGCGATCCGCTCCCCGCCCAGGGTCAGCCGCCCGTGCGCGCCCGGCCCGATTCCCGCAAAATCGCCCGACCGCCAGTAGACAAGGTTGTGCCGCCCCTCCGCGCCTGCCCGCGCATGGTTCGAAACCTCATAGGCCGGAAGCCCGTGGGTATCCAGAATGTCCTGCGTTATCATGTACATATCCGCCGCGGCGTCGTCGTCCGGCAGCCCCCGCAGCCCGCCCCGCGCAAGCCGGTCGGCAAAGGCCGTCCCGGGCTCGATCGTCAGCTGATAAACCGAAAGGTGGTCGACAGCCATCGCCGCCGCCTCGCGCAACTCCGCCGCCCAGGCCTCCGGCGACTGGCCCTGCCGCGCATAGATCAGATCGAAGCTCACCCGCCCGAAAGCCGCGCGGGCCACATCGAAAGCCGCACGCGCCTCGGCGGCCGAGTGCATCCGCCCCAGCCGCCGAAGGTCCGGATCGTTCAGCGCCTGGATGCCGAGCGAAAGCCGGTTCACCCCCGCCGCCGCATAGGCGCGGAACCGCCCCGCCTCGACGCTCGTCGGATTGGCCTCCATGGTGACCTCCGCGCCCGGGCCAAGCGTCCAGGTCCGCCGCACCGCGTCCAGGATTTCCGCCACCAGCGCGGGCTCCATCAGCGAAGGCGTGCCGCCCCCGAAGAACACCGAATCAAGCGCGCGCCCGGCGGTCAGCGCCCCCACCCGGACAATTTCCGCCAGATAGGCCCCCGCCCAGGCGCGCTGATCGACCGCGGCCGCGACATGGCTGTTGAAGTCGCAATAGGGGCACTTCGCGGCACAGAACGGCCAGTGCAGGTAAAGCCCGAACCCACCCGCCCGCCAGTCGCAGGCCAGCGTTCCCGGAGGCGGCGAATTCATGCCCGGATCTCCGCAATCAGGATCGGCGAGAAGGCCATTTCGGGCCGCAACAGACCCGCACGCCGCAAAATGGCTGCCCGCCGGGCGGGGCCGGGCAAGGCGCCCGGAAACGCTGTGATCACATTTGCCAGGGCCCCCAGGCTGCTCATGGCCGCCCCCCGCAAGGGGCGCCGGGCAACGCGGTGCGGCCCGCCGCCCCCATTCTCACCCCAGCAGCGCCGCCGCGACAAACAGCCGCAGCGCCGCCGCCCGGTGGCTCAGCCGGTTCTTCTCGTCCTCCGGCATCTCCCCGAAGGTCCGCTCCTGCCCCCCGGGAACGAAGATCGGGTCATAGCCATGCCCCTCCGCGCCCCGCGGCGGCCAGACCAGCCGCCCTTCGGCCACGCCCTCGAACACCGCCTCGCCCCCGTCCGGCCAGGCCAGCACCAGCGTCGCCCTAAACCGCGCCGTCCGCGGTTCCGGCGCGCCGAGCCGCTCCAGCGCGTCCCAGGTCCGCGTCATCGCCCGCAGGAAATCCCGCCCGCCCCCCGGCACCCCTGCCCAATCGGCGGTCCGTACCCCCGGCGCGCCGCCCAGCTGGTCCACCTCGATGCCGCTGTCGTCGGCCAGACAGGGCAACCCGGTCGCCCGCGCCGCCGCATGCGCCTTGATCCGGGCGTTTCCCAGATAGGTCTCCTCGGTCTCCTCCGGCTCCGCCAGCCCAAGCTCGCCCGCCCCCCGGACGACGATGCCGTGCGGGGCAAGAAGCGCCGCCATCTCGGCCAGTTTCCCGCTATTGTGGGTCGCTACGACCAGCGGGCCCCGGGCCAGCCGCCTCATCCCAGCGCCGCCCGTTGCGCCTCGACCAGCCGCGCCGCCGCGCCCGCCGCAAGGTCCAGAAGCCGCGCCAGCTCGTCGCGCCCGAAGGTCGCGCCCTCGGCCGACATCTGCACCTCGACCAGCCGCCCCCGGCCGGTCATCACGAAATTCCCGTCCGTCCCCGCCTCGCTGTCCTCGGCATAGTCGAGATCGACCAGCATCTGCCCGGCATAGATGCCGCAGCTCACCGCCGCCACATGATCGGTGATCGGGTCGGACTGCACGAGCCCCGCCTTCATCAGCCGGTTCACCGCCAGCCGAAGGGCGACCCAGCCGCCGGTGACCGAGGCGCAGCGGGTGCCGCCATCGGCCTGGATCACGTCGCAGTCGATGACGATCTGCCGCTCGCCCAAAGCCGCCCGGTCCACCCCGGCGCGCAAGGACCGGCCGATCAGCCGCTGAATCTCCTGCGTCCGCCCCGACTGCTTTCCCGCCGCCGCCTCGCGCCGGTTGCGCGTCGTGGTGGCGCGCGGCAGCATCCCGTATTCCGCCGTCACCCAGCCAAGCCCGGTGCCCTTCAGGAAGGGCGGCGGCTTGTCCTCGACGGTCGCGGTGCACAGCACAT
This sequence comes from Paracoccaceae bacterium, assembly GCA_046155885.1. Lineage (GTDB taxonomy): Bacteria > Pseudomonadota > Alphaproteobacteria > Rhodobacterales > Rhodobacteraceae > JAOADN01. The sequence goes on along the minus strand of JBJXFU010000084.1, from coordinate 3,388 downwards.
GCGTGCCCCCGCAGCGGATCAGACAGGACCCTTCCGCATGCCGCGACACGCCGGGTTCGATCGTCACCGGCCGCAGTTCGTCAAGCTTCCGTCCCGAAGGCCGCATCGCCCTCTCCCCCAATCCTGATCGCCGCGGGCCAGATACGCCCCGATCCCCGCCTCCGCAACCCCGCCCCCCCGTCCCCCGCCCCGTACCCCGCCCCGTACCCCGCCCCGTGCCCCGCCCCGGTATCCCCGAACCGGGCCGCGCCGCACCTGCAAGGGCCGCGACCGCCCCACGGGCTCCCGGCGGTTGACGCCGACCCCCCGCCTGACCTATCTGACAAGGCCGCAACCGTCCCACCGGCTCCCTTCCCCGGCCCGATGCCCGACCGCCCGCTCCTTTCCGAGATGAACGACCGCACGCGCGAGGTGTTCCGCCGCGTGGTCGAAGGCTATCTCGACTCGGGCGATCCCGTCGGCTCGCGCACCCTGACCCGCCTGATGACCGAACGGGTCAGCGCCGCAACGATCCGCAACGTCATGCAGGATCTGGAATTTCTCGGCCTCCTCGGCAGTCCGCACATCTCGGCCGGGCGCGTGCCCACCGAAGCCGGCCTGCGGCTCTTCGTCGACGGCTTCATGGAGGTGCGCTCGCTCTCGCCCGAAGACCGCGAGGCGATCGACGCCTCGGCGGCCGACGGCGAACCTGCGGTGGCCACCCTGCTCGACCGGGTCGGCGCCGCCCTGTCCGGCCTGACCCACGGCGCCAGCCTGGTGCTGACCCCGAAACGCGAAGCCGCGCTGCGGCACCTCGAATTCGTCTCGCTCGGCGCCGACCGGACGCTTGCCGTTCTGGTCTTCTCGGACGGACATGTCGAAAACCGCGTCTTCGTCCCGCCGCCCGGCCAGACCGCGGCCTCGATGCGCGAGGCCGCGAACTTCCTGAACGCGGTTGCCGCCGGCAAGACGCTGTCCGAAGTCCGCTCGGAACTCGTCGGCGAAATCGCGGCGCACCGGCGCGAACTCGACGCGATGGCCCGCGCGCTTGTCGAAAGCGGCCTCGCGATCTGGGAAAACCGCGGCGACCCGCAGGAACGCCTGATCGTGCGCGGCCGTTCCCACCTGCTCGACGCCGGCGACGGGGCCGATCTCGACCGCATCCGCACGCTCTTCGACGATCTCGAACGCAAACGCGACATCACCGACATGCTCGACCTGACCGAAGGCGCCGAAGGCGTGCGCATCTTCATCGGGTCGGAAAACAAGCTTTTCTCGCTGTCGGGTTCATCGCTCGTCGTTTCACCCTATATGAACGCCGACCGCACCATCGTCGGCGCCGTGGGCGTGATCGGCCCGACCCGGCTCAACTACGGGCGCATCGTGCCCATCGTCGATTACACCGCACAGCTTGTCGGGCGCTTGCTCTCCGGCGGGCGGAAGGACCAGGACCAATGACGGACGTGAAGAAAGACGAACTCGCCGAAGACCAGGCCGCCCTCGCCGACGATGCCGCGCTCGATGCCGCGCTCGGGGCGGCGGCCGAGATCGAGGCGCTGACGGCCGAACGCGACGACATGCGCGACCGCTTCATGCGCGCGCTGGCCGATGCCGAGAACGCCCGCAAGCGCGGCGAGCGCGACCGGCGCGAGGCCGAACAATACGGCGCCTCGCGCTTCGCCCGCGACCTCTTGCCGGTCTACGACGCGATGAAGCGCGCCACCGAAACGGTGACCGACGACCAGCGCGCGGCGCTTTCGGCGGTGATCGACGGGGTGGAGCTGACACTGCGCGAACTCACCAACGTCTTCACCAAGCACGGCCTCCACCCGATCACGCCCAGGATCGGCGACCCCTTCGACCCCAAGGAACACCAGGCGATGTTCGAGGCCGCCCTGCCGGGCACGAAGGCGGGCGACATCATCCAGGTGATGACCGAAGGCTTCCTGCTGCACGACCGGCTGCTGCGGCCGGCGCAGGTGGGGGTGAGTTCGATGCCGAAATCGTAGATCCGGATTGGTATTATGAAGTGATTGAAAAGATTGGCACTCCCGGATTTGAAACGATCTCCACTCCCGACCCGGTGGTGCTCGACAACCTGAAGGCAGTCCTGGAAGAGAACCCCGATCCGATCTACTACGAAATCGGCGTGGGCATTGGCGCGACAGTGCTCGAAGTGGCCCGGATGCTTGCGAACCGGGGAACCATTATCCTCTTCAGCCGGGCCTCCGACGTCAGTGAGGTTGCGAAGGACCTTGCCGATCTCGGTTACCGCAACGTCGTCGACGATTGGGGCTCGCCCAGCAAGACCTACTCTGGCTACCACTTCGAACTCGCGCGCGGATTTGCGGGCGGTCTGTTGCCGATGTTCGACCTCGCCTACATCGACGGCGGGCATGTCTTCCACCTTGATGCGGCCGCCACGGCCGTCCTCAAGGAACTCTGCCGTCCCGGCGGCCTCATGCTGTTTGATGACTATTCGTGGTCTCTCGAGGCTTCCCCGACGCTCAACCCGACGGTGCGGCCCCAGACCGGGCGCGACTACGACCAGCTGCAGATCGAGACGGCCCACGTTAAACTCGTGTGTTCTGTCCTCATGGAAACCGACGCCCGGTTCGACCGGCTCGGCATCATCAACTCGACCGCGATCTACCGCCGCAAGGCCAGCGCTTCACTCTGAAAAGGACCGCTTCAACTCATACAACACCGCCAGCGCCTGCAGCGGCGTCATCTCGTCCGGATGCAGCGCCTTCAGCCGTTCCTCCACCTCGGACGGCTTCTTCACCGAAGGCCGAACCGGCGCGGCCGGCGCGGCGCTGAACAGCGGCAGGTCATCGACCAGCGCCTTCGGCCGCGCCCCTCCCTCCCGCGCCCCCGCCTCCAGCGCCTCCAGCACCGCCTTCGCGCGGTCCACCACCGCCGGCGGCAGCCCGGCCAGCCGCGCCACCTGCACGCCATAACTGCGGTCCGCCGCACCCTGCCGCACCTCGTGCAGGAAGATCACCTCGCCCTCCCACTCCTTCACCGCCACCGTGGCATTCGCCACCCCCGGCAACCGCCCCGCCAAAGCCGTCATCTCGTGGTAATGCGTGGCAAAAAGCGCCCGGGCCCGGTTCACGTCGTGCAGATGCTCCAGCACCGCCCAGGCGATGGAAAGCCCGTCATAGGTCGCCGTCCCCCGCCCGATCTCGTCCAGGATCACCAGCGCCCGGTCGTCGGCCTGGTTCAGGATCGCCGCCGTCTCCACCATCTCGACCATAAAGGTCGACCGCCCCCGCGCCAGATCGTCCGCCGCGCCGACCCGGCTGAAAATCTGGCTGACCAGCCCGATATGCGCGCTGTCGGCCGGCACGAAGCACCCCGCCTGCGCCAGCAGCGCAATCAGCGCGTTCTGCCGCAGGAAGGTGGA
>JBJXFU010000083.1:0-7243 GCA_046155885.1 Paracoccaceae bacterium | reverse complement strand
GGTGGGTTTCGAACCCACCACCCTCACACACCCCCTCCCGCCACCCGCCCCACCCCCCTCGCATCCCCCCGCCCCGCCAGCAGCCCCTCCAGCGACACATCCTCGTCCCGCGCCGCCCAGTGCAGCCCCCCCGGCAGCGCCTCCCACCCCGCCCGCTCCTCCGCCCCCGCCGCCATCAGGCGCGGGAACCACGCGAGCGGCACCCCGATGGTGCGCCCGTCCGACAGCGACACCCACATCGTCGCCTCGTCAAAGCGCACGTCAGTCGCCGAAATACTCATTCCATGCACTTTCGATCTCCTCGCGTCTCTGGATCACCATACCACAGATCGTGCGCAAGGCGCGCGCATCGAAGCCCCGGCTGTCAGCGACCGTCACGAAGGGGCGCAGCCACAACTTCGCGATGGCCCCGTCACGGGTGACATGCACATGCGGCGGCTCGCGCGGCTTGCCTTCGTTCGAATAGAAGAAGGCGCGGAAACCGTTCTGGCGGAACACCTCGGGCATTCGCCCAGGAGAGGCCAGCATGGCTAAGGCCGCGTAAACACCCGTACCACCCACCCCCCCCAACCCGCCAACCTGCGTGAGATCACGCACCCTGCCCCCCGTAGGTCGGGCCTCAGCCCGACTCCCCCTCCCTCCCTCCCGCGCCGGTCCATGTCGGGGAGAACCCCGACCTACCCCCGGGCGCGCCAACAGGCAGCGGCCCGCGCGGGGGCCCCTCGTTGCACCGGAAAAGCGCCCGGAACTCCGTCTGGTGGAACACGGGCCGGCTTGCGCCGAACGGCCGCGACATGCCTGGCGCCTGGCAAACCCGCTCCACCCACCGGACCCATGCACGTCCGGTCCTCCCCCTCCCCCCGGAAGGGCCCGTTAATGCCCCCCTTCCGAACCGCCCGATGCGTAGCTACGCCCGTACTACGCATGTACTACGCATGTACTACGCCTGTACTACGCCCGTGCTACGCCGATACCGCGCCGGAAACGCGCGCCCCGAACCGCCCTTGCGCCCCGCCCGCTCCGTCATTATCTGACCCCATGCCCGACCCGTCCCAGGCCCACCAGCGCCTCCTCATCGTCGACGTCGGCAGCCAGGTCACCCAGCTCATCGCGCGGCGCCTGCGCGAGCTGAACATCTATTGCGAAATCCACCCGTTCCACCACGTAACCCCTTCATTCCTGACGGAATTCTCCCCGCTTGCCGTGATCCTTTCCGGCGGCCCGGCCTCGGTTTTCGTGCCCGGCGCCCCCCTGCCGCCGCCGGAAATCTTCACCCTCGGCGTCCCCGTCCTCGGCATCTGCTACGGCCAGCAGGCGATGATGCACATGCTGGGGGGCCGGGTGGAGCGCGGCCACGGCACCGCCGAATTCGGCCGCGCCACCGTGACCCCCGAAGGCCCCCCCATCGACCTGCTAAGTGGCTGGTTTGAAACGGGAAAAGAGCAAGTCTGGATGTCCCACGGCGACCACGTGAGCCGCCTCGCCCCGGGCTTCCGGGTCTACGGCACCTCCCCCAACGCCCCCTTCGCCATCACCGCCGACCCCGCCCGGAACTTCTACGCCGTGCAGTTCCACCCCGAGGTCCACCACACCCCCAAAGGCGCCAGGCTCTACGAAAACTTCACCCGCCTCGCGGGCTTCACCGGTGACTGGACGATGGGCGCCTATCGTGCTGAAGCCATTGCGAAAATCCGCTCTCAGGTCGGGGACGGAAAGGTCATCTGCGGCCTCTCCGGCGGCGTCGATTCCTCGGTTGCGGCCGTCCTCATCCACGAAGCCATCGGCGACCGCCTCACCTGCGTCTTCGTCGACCACGGCCTCCTGCGGCTGAACGAGGCGCAAGAGGTGGTGTCGATGTTCCGCGACACCTACAACATCCCGCTCATCCACGCCGACGAAAGCGCCCTCTTCCTGACCGCCCTCGACGGCGTCTCGGACCCCGAGACCAAGCGCAAGATCATCGGGAAACTCTTCATCGACGTCTTCCGCAAACACGCCGCCGAAGTCGGCGGGGCAGAGTTCCTGGCCCAGGGCACACTCTACCCGGATGTCATTGAAAGCGTAAGCTTTTCCGGCGGCCCCTCGGTCACCATCAAGTCCCACCACAACGTCGGCGGGCTCCCTGAGAAGCTCGGCCTGAAGCTCGTCGAACCCCTCCGCGAGCTCTTCAAGGACGAGGTCCGCGCGCTCGGCCGCGAACTCGGCCTGCCCGCGAAATTCATCGGCCGCCACCCCTTCCCCGGCCCCGGCCTCGCCATCCGCTGCCCCGGCGAGATCACCCGCGAGAAACTCGCCATCCTCCGCCAGGCCGATGCCGTCTACATCGACCAGATCCGCCGCCACGGCCTCTACGACGCCATCTGGCAGGCCTTCGCGGCGATCCTGCCGATGAAGACCGTGGGCGTGATGGGCGACGGGCGGACCTATGACTATGCGGTGGGCCTTCGGGCGGTCACGTCAGTCGATGGCATGACCGCCGACTGGTACCCCTTCACCCCTGATTTCCTTGGCGAAACCGCCACCCGCATCATCAACGAAGTCAGGGGCGTCAACCGCGTCTTCTACGACGTCACCTCAAAGCCGCCCGGCACGATCGAACTCGAATGATGCGCCTCCGCGGCCAGCTCCGCTGCCTTGACGAAGCCCAGCGGGCCGCGGTCCTGGGCCACAGGGCCGAACACAGCCGCCTGACCCGCGCCGAACCCGGTTGCCTGCTCTTCGACATCGCCGAAACCGACGACCCGCTGGTTTTCGAGGTGATCGAGGCCTTCCGCACCCGCGACGACTTTGCCGCGCATCAGGCCCGCACCCGCGACAGCCGCTGGTTCGCCGCGACGCGCGCGATCCTGCGGGATTTCCGGGTCGAGGAAGTGGCGGATTAGGGGCGCAGGCCTCAGATCCAGCGCCGCGTGCGCCGGCAGAAGTCGTTGTAGGCGGCGCCGAACTTCGCCCGCATGGCGCGTTCCTCGGGGATGATCTGCAGCCGGGTGATCCAGCCGACAAAGGCCGCCGGGCCCAGCCAGACCGCCGCCCCGCCCAGCCAGAAGGCAAGCCCCACAAGGATCGCAGCCATGCCGAGATACATCGGGTTCCGCGTCAGCCGGAAGGGGCCGGACACGACCAGCGAGGATGCGGCCGAGACATCAAGGGGGTTGATCGTCGTCCTCTTGGCGCTGAAGGCACGGAAGGCCGTGACGATCAGAAGAAGCCCGATCGCCGCCAGCACCACGCCCACGGCGCGGAAATAGTCAGTGGGCGGCAGGGCCGCGCCGTACCGCGCCAGCGCATACATCGCCAAGGCGACCGCAAGCGCGACGGCCGGCGGGGGCACTCGAGTCTCAAGAGCTTTCATTCCTGTCTCCTCTCCGGCAATGCGGACCCGGACATCCGTCCGGCCGTTCCCCTGCCGGATACGGCCGGGGCCGAAGGCTAGGGCCTTCCGCCGCCCCGGTCCAGTGGCACCGGACCGCCGACCGCCCGGGCCGGCCTTGCCCTTGTTCTCGGTCCTTCCCCGCTCCGCCGTTTGACTCGCGCCCGAATGGCTGATGTCTTCGGCAGAAGCCCCGCCGCCCGACCCATCCGCTCCGACTGACCGACCCGACTGACCGACCAGACCGGCCGACCCGATCGGCCGACCCGACCGCCAAGGACCCCGCCGCCGATGCCGCCAGAGCCGCGCCCTGTGCCTTTTCTTCTTCGCTACCGCGACTTCGGGCTTTTCTGGCTGGCGATGCTTCTGGTCAACGTCGCGGTGCAGATCGAGGCGGTCACTATCGGCTGGCAGGTCTATGCGCTCGGGCGGCAGACGCGCAGCATCGAGGAAAGCGCGTTCCTTGTCGGCATGGTGGGGCTGGTGCAGTTCCTGCCGCTCGCCGTCCTGTCGCTCTTCGCCGGGGGCGCGGCCGACAGGCACAGCCGACGGCTGATTGTGCAGGCGGCGCTGGCGGCGGAGATTCTTTGCGCGCTGGGCCTGACGGCCTTGGCGTTGAGCCCCGCGCCCGACCTGCGGCTGGTGTTCGCGGTCGCGGCGGTCTTCGGTGCGGCGCGCGCCTATCTGTCCCCCGCCGCCAGCGCCCTGGTGCCGATGCTGGTGCCGCGCCACGAGATGCCGCAGGCGATCTCGCTCAAGTCGCTGTCCTGGCAGGGCGCGGTGATCGTCGGACCCTGGGTGGGCGGGCTGCTGATCGCCGTCTCGCCCGCTTCAGCCTATGGCGCGGGGGTGGCACTTTTCGCGGCGGGCTTCGCGATCAATCTGATGATCCGCACCCCCTCGACGCCCGACCGCCAGCCCGGCCATCCGCTGCGGCAGATCGTCGAGGGACTGGTCTATGTCTGGCGGAACCGGATCGTCTTCGGGGCGATCTCGCTCGACCTCTTCGCGGTGCTGCTCGGCGGGGTCACGGCCCTGCTGCCCGCCTTCGCCAGTGATGTGCTCGATGTGGGGCCCGAAGGCTTCGGGCTTCTGCGGTCCGGGCCGGCGGTCGGCGCGCTTCTGATGGCGGCGGCGCTGGCGCGCTGGCCGCTCAGACGCAAGGCGGGGGTCCGCATGCTGCTCGCGGTGGCGGGCTTCGGGCTGGCCACCATCGTCTTCGCGCTGTCGCGGTCGATGGTGCTGTCGCTCCTTGCCCTGGCGGCGCTCGGAGCGGCCGACATGATCTCGGTCTATGTCCGCCAGACGCTGGTGCAGATCGTGACGCCCGATCACATGCGCGGGCGGGTATCCTCGGTCTCGGGGCTCTTCATCTCGGGTTCGAACGAGTTGGGCGAATTCGAATCCGGCATCGCCGCGCGGTTCCTCGGCCCGGTCGGGGCGGCGGTCTTCGGCGGCATCGGAACGCTCGCGGTGACCGGGCTCTGGGCCTGGATGTTCCCGGACCTGCGCAAGGCGGACCGGTTGGACGGCAGCGACGAGGCGGTGAAGGGCGAGGCGGTCACGGGCGAAACATTGCGGCCCCGTTCGGCAGCGGCGCCGGCGGGTTGAATGGCGCCGGGGCGGGGCGCGACAACGGAGGAACGGGACATGCGCGCGGCAAGACTGATGGCGGTGGGTGATTTCCGGGTGGTGCGGGTGCCGGCGCCGGAACCGGGGCCGGGCGAGATTCTGGTCCGCATCGAGGCCGCGGGCATCTGCGGCACCGACCGCCACCTTTTCCACGGCGAGTTTCCCTGCACCCCGCCGGTGACTCTCGGCCATGAATTCTCGGGGATCGTCGAAGCCGTCGGTCCGGGGGTCGCCGGGCCGGCCCTTGGCGACCGCGTCACCTGCGACCCGAACATCGCCTGCGGCACCTGCACCTTCTGCCACGAAGGCCGCGTCAACCTCTGCGAGCGGCTGGTGGCCATCGGCGTTCACCGCGACGGCGGCTTCGCCGAACTTGCCGCGATCCCGGCGCACCGGGCCTTCCCGCTGCCCGCCGGCCTCCATCCCCACCACGGCGCCTTCTGCGAGCCGCTCGCCTGCTGCCTGCACGGGATGGACCTGGCGGCCATCCGGCCGGGCGAACGGGTGGCGGTGATCGGCGGGGGGGTGATCGGGCTCTTGGTGGTTCAGCTTGCGGCTCTGGCGGGTGCGGAGGTGATGCTGGTCACGCGCTCCATCGAGAAGCAGGCGCTCGGCCGGGACTTCGGCGCCAAGGCAGCGGCGTCTCCGGACGCGGCGCTCGGCCTCTGGCCCGCCGGGGCCGACGCCGTGATCGAATGCGCGGGCGTGTCCGAGACGGTGCGCGACGCGCCGCGTCTGGCGCGCCGAGGCGGGCGGGTGGTGATCCTCGGCGTGCTGGCAAAGGGGGCGATGGTCGGGATCGAGCCCTTCGATCTGCTCTTCCGCGAGGTGCGGCTGATCCCGTCCTTCATCAACCCCTTCACCCATGCCCGCGCCGCCGCCCTGATCGCCTCGGGGCGGATCGCGGTTCAGCCGCTGATCTCGCGCACCATCGGCATCGGCGAGCTTCCCGCTGCGGTGGCCAACCCGCCGCAGCCGGGCGAGGTCAAAGTGCTGGCGGTCCCGGACTGAGACCGCCGCGCGACGCGGGCGCTTTCCGCCCACCCCCGTCGGTGCGGGCCCTACCCCGATCGCTCGCACTGCCGCTGCGGACCAAAGGTGGAAGGCCTTGCAGCGGTCTTGCGCCCTTCCCGACCCATGCCCGCCAGCATGGCGGCCGCCGGTAGCCCGAGCCATGGGCCGCGCCGGCGCCCCTTCCGCCCGAACTCCCGACCCGTCCGGCCATTCTGCCGCGACAGAGAATCCCGGGCGGACGCTCCCCGCCCACCCCTGCGGTTCGGGCGCCGCCCCTGTCGCGCACTCCGGACGGCACGGATCAGCGGCAAGACGCGGTATGAGGTGTGCGCCCTGATGATTCGAAGTTAACGGTTAACTCACTCAATGCCATGCGATCGTACGGCAGGTTGCTGGCATAATGCCGGGCGGTTGCTGGCGCCCTGCGAACGGTGCGGTGGCCTGCGGTTAATGCAGCGCCCGCAAGGGGTTGGGAGTGGGTCGGGCGGGGCCGCCCGGCCGGGAAGCGGGGCGCCACCCCGGTCTGATCTTGTCCCCCGCCTAGCTGCCGAGGATCGCCTTCACGTAGTTCTGGGTTTCGTCATAGTCCGGGATGCCCCCGGCTTCCTCGACCGCGATCGGCCCGGCGTTGTAGGCGGCCAGCGCCAGCCGCCAGCTGCCGAACCGGTCGTACATCATCCGCAGGTATCGCGCGCCGCCGTCGAGGTTGTCGTGCGGGTCTCCAATATCGACGCCGAGGTGGCGGGCCGTGCCGGGCATCAGCTGCGCAAGGCCCTGCGCGCCCTTCACCGAGGTGGCCGAAGGGTTCCAGCCGGATTCACGCTGCACGAGCCGCAGGAACAGGTCCTCGGGCACCCCATGCCGCCGCGCCGCAGCCTTCGCGGCCTCTAGGTATTCGCCCCGGTAGCGGCCGGAGTACCCCGGAATCGCGCCGTCGCCCTTGTGGAGATCCTTGCCATGCGGGGTGAGCTTGACCGAGGCCTGATATTGCACCGCCGCCCGCTGATCGAGCACGGCGGCCTGCGAATGGAACATCGCCATGCGCGACTTCGGCTTGCCGCCGAAGACCAGCCCCTCGGCCGAAGCCGGCACTCCCGCCATCGCCAGCGCGGCCACCGCGATCGCCGATCCGATCTTCAGCCTCATCCGCTTTCGCCCCCGGCCCGGAATAGATGGCGCGCGACAGTAGCGTGAGCCTCCGCCTGGCGCTAGTCCCCGGCCAGAAGC
>JBJXFU010000081.1:0-3270 GCA_046155885.1 Paracoccaceae bacterium | reverse complement strand
CGTCGGCTCGTATTTGCAGCATTCCTTCCCGGTGCAGCTTTATGAACCCTTCACCGACGGCGCGAGCAACCTGTCTTCGCGCCCTGTGTTCCGTGATGGCCAGCCGGTCGAATGCCGCGAGGCGGTCGCACGGCGCGACGAGTTGCTGGAACACCTGGGCTCGCTGCCACCCGTCCCGGGCGCGCTTGATCAGGTTGTCCAGCATTTCGGGACAGACATCATGGCCGAGGTCACCGGCCGCTCCCGCCGCATCATCCGCAAGGGCGAGGGTCCCACGGCACGGCTGGCGGTCGAAAGCCGGGCGGCGTCGGCGAACATCTCCGAGGCCGCCGCCTTCATGGATGACCGGAAGCGCATCCTGATCTTCTCGGATGCGGGCGGCACCGGGCGCAGCTATCACGCCGATCTCTCGGCGAGAAACCAGCGGCTGCGGGTGCATTATCTGCTGGAGCCGGGCTGGAAAGCGGATGCCGCCATCCAGGGCCTCGGCCGCACCAACCGGACAAACCAGGCACAACCACCGCTGTTCCGGCCGATCTCGAGCGATGTGAAGGCCGAAAGGAGGTTTCTCAGCACGATCGCCCGCCGCCTCGACACGCTCGGGGCGATCACGCGCGGGCAGCGCCAGACCGGAGGACAGGGGTTGTTCCGTCCCGAGGACAATCTCGAAAGCCAATATGCCCGCGATGCGCTGCGGCAGCTTTACCTGCTGATTGCGCGCGGACGGATCGAGGGCTGCTCGCTGCAGCGCTTCGAGGCGGCAACCGGCCTCAAGCTGATGGATACGAACGGCGTCAAGGATGACCTGCCGCCGATCATCACCTTCCTCAACCGGCTGCTGGCGCTGACCATAGAGATGCAGGGCATCCTCTTCACGGCCTTCGAACAGCTTCTGGAGGCCCGAATCGACGGGGCCATTGTCTCGGGCACCTATGACCTCGGGCTGGAAACCCTTCGTGCCGAAAGCTTCCAAGTGACCGACCGTCAGGTGATCTACACGCACCCGACCACCGGCGCCGAAACCCGCCTTCTCTCGATCACGGAACGCCGCCGCAACCGGCCCCGACTGCTGGATGAAGCTCTGGCCGAACTCGATGACCCGCGCGCCCTCCTGATGATCAACACCCGTTCGGGCCGGGCGGCGGTGCAGGTGCCCACCACCAGCCTGATGCTGGACGACGGCGAGATCGAACGGCGGGTGCGGCTGATCCGGCCCTCTGAGGGCCAGAACATTGCCATTCGCCTGATGGGCGGGACGCAATGGGTCGAAACGGATCGCGCCACCTTTGTCGGCGCATGGAATGCCGAAGTCGCCGAAGTGCCGGAGTTCACCTACAGCACGCTGGATGTGGTGTCAGGCCTTCTCCTGCCGGTCTGGAAGCGCTTGCCCCAGGACGAAACCCGGGTCTACCGCCTGCAGACCGATGAGGGCGAGCGGATCGTCGGCCGCCGGGTTTCGCCCGCCTGGGCGGCCAGTGCGACCAGTCCTGGCGCGCCCAGCCTCACCGCCGGTCAGGCCTACGCCGCGCTGATCGAGGGCAAGACCATCCTCGATCTGACCGGGGGTCTGCAACTCCGCCGGAGCCGCGTCATGGGGGTGAGCCGGATCGAGCTGACCGGCTTCACCGAAGGCATGAGGGAGCGGCTCCGCGCCCGCGGCCTCTTCAGCGAGATCATTTCCTGGAAGCTGCGGTTTTTCGTGCCGGTCGGGGCGGATGGGGCAGGGGTGCTTGCCCGGCTCTTCGCTCTCTGGCCTGTCACGCGCATTGGCGAGCGCGAGGTTGCCTGATGGCCCGTACTGATGCCGCAGAACTGGCGCAGCGCCTTGGAGAACGTGCCGAGGACGTATGCCGTCACTATCTTTCTAACGGACGCCGACAGGGCAACTACTGGCAGGTCGGCGACGTCCGCAACACCGGCGGGCGCTCGATGTTCGTGCGCCTGAACGGCCCCGGCTCGGGCAAGGGCGCGGCGGGCCGATGGCAGGACGCCGCCAGCGGCGAGCATGGCGATCTTCTAGACGTCATCCGGAAAAGCCTTGGGCTTGCATACTTCGTCGATGTCATCGCGGAAGCACGGCGCTTCCTCAGCCTGCCGCAACAGGAGCCTGCACCGGCAGTCTGCGACACGAAGACCGCGCCGGTACGATCCGGCTCTCCCGAGGCGGCAAGACGGCTGTGGCGCATGTCCCGACCAATCCGGGGCACCCTGGCGGCGATCTATCTTGGCGGACGAGGCATCCGGGATTTCCGCGATACCGGCAGCCTCAGGTTCCACCCCGAATGTTTCCATCGACCCGAGGGCGAGACTCCGACCGAGTTCTGGCCCGCCATGGTCGCGGCCGTCACCGACCTCGACGGCAAGGTCACCGGCGTTCACCGCACATGGCTCGCGCGCGACGGGTTTGCCAAGGCGCCGCTCGACACCCAGCGGAAGGCGATGGGGGACTTGCTCGGGCACGCGGTGCGCTTCGGGCGGGCCACGGATGTCATGGCAGCGGGGGAGGGCATCGAGACCGTGCTCTCGCTGCGGCAGGCTCTGCCCCGGATGCCGATGGTCGCAGCGCTCTCGGCCGGACATCTCGCAGCTCTGGTCTTTCCGGCAAATCTGCGCAGGCTCTATATCCTCCGCGACGACGATCCGGCAGGCGACGGCGCGAGGGACAGCCTGGTCGCCCGAGCCAACGAGGTCGGGATCGAAGCGATCACGTTGTCGCCGGTGTCAGGGGACTTCAACGACGATCTCGTTGCGCGGGGTCGCGATGCACTGCGGGCAGAGGTCCGGGTGCAACTTGCGCCGGAGGACGTCAGCCGCTTCATGGCTCTGGACGACTTGCCGTCCTCGGACGCGTGATCTCAATGTCCAACGAAGCTACGGGGCATGCAGATGCGCCTCGCCGGCAGGGACCGCGCCTCGGCCTTCGAGAGGGCGAGCGGCCCACAATCGGTCCGATCCGGCAATGGCGGCGCCCGACTATTTTCTGTCGGCGGGGAAGACCCCGCCTTTCCATCGCGAGGCAAAATAGTCGGGCTTGGCCATCGAGGCCCTCGCGAAGATGCGAGGGCTGCCGGACCAGTCCGCCCGTGGGCTTGTCGTCGCCACGAAGGCCGCGACGGTCGCGGTCCAGACGATGGAGCCCCCCATGCACGACCATGACGCGTTCGAACCCGATCACGCCTCTTCCCCGACCGATCACATCATCGAAGGTCTGCAGCTTTATGGCTACCGTCCCGCCGAGGGCGAAGCCGACCTCCGGACCCCGCCCGAGGA
>JBJXFU010000056.1:0-65707 GCA_046155885.1 Paracoccaceae bacterium | reverse complement strand
TGGCGGACATCGCGCCCTACTTCCGCGAGTTCGGCCAGAAGGTCGGCGGCAAGACCAAGCTGCTGATGGTCGATGGCGACTTCCAGATGGTCTACTACCGCAAGGACGTGCTTGAGAAAGCCGGCCTCGAGCCGCCGAAAACCTGGGAAGACTACATCGACGTCGCCTCGAAGATCCACGATACCGACATGAACGGCGACGGCGTGAACGATTACGGTTCTTGCATCTTCAAGATGCGGAACGCGCAGTCCTACTTCGCGATCCAGACTGTCGCCGCCTCGATCGTGCAGACCCAGGGCACCGCCCAGGGCTTCCATTTCGACAACGCGACGATGAAGCCGATGATCAACAACGCGGGCTGGAAGAAGGCCTTCGAGCTTTACAAGGAGACCGGCAAGTACGGTCCGCCGGAAGAGCTGAACATGGACATCGGCGCCACCCGTGCGCTGTTCAAGGCCGGACGCTGCGGCCTGCTGATCGAGTGGGGCGATCCCGGCACCCTGCAGCTGGACCCCGACGCGGCAGGGGTCAAAGGCCTGATCTACGCGGTCGGCGCGGTCGGGTCGAAGGAAGTCCTGGACCGTGCCACCGGCCAGCTGGTTCCGGTCAGCCCGGAAACCGCGCCCAATGCGGTGGACGGCATCAACTACGCGCCTTTCGCGGCTTTCGGTGGCTGGGCTGGTGCGATCAACGCCAAGGCCGACCAGAAGAAGAAAGACGCGGCCTATGCCTTCCTGTCCTATATGAACCAGGCGGCGCAATCGAACGTCGACGTGACCAAGGGCGCGACGGGCTACAACCCGTACCGTCTGTCGCAGCTGGCCTCGACCGACCTCTGGGTCACGGCGGGCATGCCGAAGGAACTCGCCGATAACTATCTCGGCGCGATCAACGGCGCGCTCAACAACCCGAACATGGCGTCGGACATGAAGATCCCGGGTGCGCAGAAGTACACCGGCGTGGTTCTGGATACCGAACTGGCCCGCTATCTGGCCGGCGAGATCACGGTTGACGAAGCCCTGGCCAATATCGAAGCGGGTTGGGAAGAGATCACCGAGGACTTCGGCCGCGACGAGCAGATCGCGGCGCAGGCCCTGGCACTGGGCACCGGCAACTAGAGCGGTCGGCATGCCCTTCAATGCAACGAAAGGCCAGCCGGGGTTTTCCCCGGCTGGCGCCCCCGCGCGCGAAAGCTGGGGTGAATGGGCGGATCGCCATTCGGGCACCTTCTTTATCGCGCCCGCAGTCACGTTGATCCTGATTTTCGCAATTTTCCCAACGTTTTATTCGATCGTCTTCGCGTTGAGCCGGGTGAAGTTCACCGCCGAGGGAATCACCTTCCGCTTTGTCGGGCTGAAGAATTTCGCCCGCCAGTTCTTCGGCAACGATCAGGTCCACTTCCTGGGCAAGACCACGGTTCCCAATGTCTTCGGCATGCTGGTCTTCGGGGTCATCGTCGCCCTCGTGCTCTGGTGGCTCTACCGCTCGCTCAGGGTGACGACCTGGGTCGGGATGGCCGGCCGGCTGATCTCGGCGGCGATGGCGATCTGGATCGGCTGGCTCCTGGCGGCGACGCTTCTGGCGGGCAATCCGATCGGCACGCTGATGACGACGCTTTTCTACGTGATCGTCGGCTGTTTCCTGCAGTTCATGATCGGCACCGGGCTGGCGTTCCTGTGTTCGCAGCCGATCTCGGGCAAGAACTTCTTCCGCGTCATCTTCTTCATCCCGCTGATGGTCACGCCGCTGGGTGTCGGCTACGCGATGAAGATGGTGGCGGATGTGACGAAGGGTCCGTTCCAGCCGATCCTGCAGGTCTTCGGGATCGAGGACTGGGTCTGGTCGGCCGACCCCTGGGCGGCGCGCTTCGTGATGATGATCTGCGATTCCTGGCAGTGGATACCGTTCATCTTCATCTGCATGCTGGCGGCGCTTGAAAACGTGCCCCGCGACCATGTCGAGGCGGCGCAGGTGGATGGCGCGTCGAGCGTGCAGATCTTCCGCGAGATCACCTGGCCGCAGATCGTTCCGGTCGCCGCCACGGTGCTGCTGATCCGGGCGATCGAGGCGTTCAAGATCGTCGATCTGCCGAACATCATGACCGGCGGCGGGCCGGGATCGTCGACCGAGTCGATGACCCTGCATTCGGTCTATGTCTGGCGGGCCAACGACATCGGCAGTTCGGCGGCCATCGCCTATCTGCTGCTGATCCTTACCGTTGTCGTCTGCGCGTCCTTCTTCAACTACGTGGTGCTTGGACAGTTGCGGAAGGCCAAGGCATGAGCGAAGCCTCGTTCAAGTTCGAAAAGGCCGACCGGGGCCTGATGGAACGGCTGTTCGAGCCGCCGGCGGTGGGCCGGATGGCGCCCGTGGCAAAGGTCGTCGCCTATTTCCTTCTGGCATTCTGGTCGGTCTTCGTGCTGTTCCCGATCTACTGGGTGGTCATCACATCCTTCAAGGACGCGGCGGCGGTGAACCAGGGGCCGTACTACATCCCCTTCGTGGATTTTCAGCCGAACCTGGACGCCTGGAGGACGCAATTCACCAGCGATGCCAATTGTGACGCCTACGCCATCGTCCGCCAGCTTGGACTTCTGGTCTGGAATTCCTTCGCCTTCGTGGTCTCTCCGGTCGTCACGCTGACGCCGATGGAGCCGCAGATCTGCAAGATCTTCCTCGCCTTCACCAACTCGCTGGTGGTCAGCATCGCGGCCACCGCGCTGTGCATCGTGGTGGGGGCGATGGCGGCCTATGCGCTGGCGCGCATCCGCTACAAGCCGAAATTCGGCAACATCCTGATGTTCGTGCTGCTGGCGGTGGTGGTGATCGTGGTCACGACCTTCGCGGGTGTGCCGTGGTGGGCATCGGCGGCGGTGGGGCTGGCGCTGTTCTTCTTCCTGGCACGCGCCTTGGGCAAGCACTTCGCCGCGACGCTGGGCAACGGCGATATCCTCTTCTGGATCATCTCGCAGCGCATCCTGCCGCCCATCGTGGTGGTGATTCCGATCTACGTGATGTTCCAGTCGGTGGGGCTCTTGGACACGCACCTTGCGCTGATCCTGCTTTACGCGGTGGCGAACCTGCCGATCGTTGTCTGGCTGATGCACGACTTCTTCGCCAACCTGCCGATCGAGCTGGAGGAATCGGCGCAGCTGGACGGCGCCACGCGGTTCGGCATCTTCTGGGAGATCGTGCTGCCGCTGACCCGGCCGGGCCTTGCGGCGACGACGCTGCTGACGCTGGTGCTGAACTGGAACGAATACCTTTTCGCGGTGTTCATGGCGACCGCCAAGGTTCAGACGATGCCGATCATGGTCGCGGCGAAGAACGCGGGTGAGAAGGGCGTGTTCTGGTGGGAGATGTGCGCCATCATCGTCATCATGATCGTGCCGGTCATCGTGATGGCCATCCTGCTCACGCGCTTCATTTCAAAGGGCGTCCTGCTGGGCGCCGTGAAAGGGTAGGGAATGGCAGGCGGAAGTCAGAAGGTGCCGGTCAGGTTCGACCGGGTGCAGAAATCCTTCGGTGCGGTGAAGGTGCTGGAGGAGTTCGATCTGGACGTCGCGCCGGGCGAATTCCTGGTGCTTCTGGGCGCCTCGGGATCGGGCAAGACGACGGCCTTGCGGATTCTTTCGGGGCTGGAGACGGCCACGGCGGGGCGGGTGCTGATCGGCGACCGCGATGTCACCGATGTATTGCCGAAGTACCGCGACATCTCGATGGTGTTCCAGTCCTACGCGCTATACCCGCACAAGACGGTGGCCGAGAACATCGGCTTTCCGCTGAAGGTGCGCAGGGTTCCCGCCGCCGAGATGGACAGCGCCATCCGCGACGCGGCGACGCAGGTGCAGCTCGACGGCCTTCTGGACCGCTATCCCCGCGAGCTTTCGGGTGGCCAAAAGCAGCGCGTGGCGCTGGCGCGCGCCATCATCCGGCGCCCGTCGGTGTTCCTGATGGACGAACCGCTGTCGAACCTCGACGCCAAGCTCCGGGGCTTCATGCGCGCCGAGCTGAAGCACATGCAGCAGTCGCTGGGCATTACGACGATCTATGTCACGCATGACCAGATCGAGGCGATGACGCTGGCCCACCGGGTGGCGATCCTGGAGAAGGGCGTGCTGCAGCAGCTGGCCAGCCCGGCCGAAATCTACAACAACCCCGCGAACCTGTTCGTGGCGCAGTTTATCGGCTCGCCGCCGATGAATGTCGTGCACGGCAGCCTTGAAGGCAGCCGGTTCATGACCAACGGCGCGACGGCCGAGACGGCGGTTTCGGGGCGGATCGACAAGGCGATCCTGGGCGTGCGGCCGGAGGATTGCAGCGTCGCCGCCGCCGAGGCGGGAACACTTCAGGGCGAGATCTACACCACCGAGCTGATCGGCGACCACACGCTGGTGACGGTGAACTGGGGCGGCGACAAGCTGATCGTCAAGGCGGCCAAGGACTTCGACGGCAAGGCGGGCGACCGCATCGGGGTGATTCTGCCGCGCGATCATCTCTATGTCTTCGATGCGACGACCGGTGCGCGCATCCGCTGAGGCGGACGCCGCTCTCTCTTGCCACTGGCCCGGGAAAGGACAGATCTTGGCGCCGACCTCCCTGCGGTTCCTGGACAAGGCGGAGTGGCATGGGGAGCCGCCGTCCTGGGGCTTTTCCGGCGGCGTGCTTGACGTGACCACCGGTGACAGGACGGATTTCTGGCAGGACACCCTTTACGGTTTTCACCGGGACGACGGCCACTTCTTCGGCGCGGAAGTCGAGGGAGACTTCACTGCGGTCGTGACCTTCGAGGGGGAATACGAGGTCCTTTACGACCAGGCCGGCCTGATGATGCGCCTGGACGCGCGGAACTGGCTGAAGACGGGCATCGAGTTTTCGGATGATGTCACGAATTTCTCGGTCGTCATCACCCGCGACGGCCGGTCCGACTGGTCTGTCGTCGCGGTGCCGCGTGCGCCCGGGGCGCAGAAGGTGCGCCTGACCCGGATCGGCGGTGCGGCAATCGTTCATTTCCTTGGCGCCGGCGGCGCGTGGCAACTGCTTCGGGTCGGCGATTTCCGGGCTCCGCCGGCCGTGCGTCTGGGGCCGATGGCCTGCTCGCCGCAGAGAGAGGGCTTTCGCGCGCGTTTCCTGGGTTTCGAAGTCGGACCGGCGATGTCCAAACCGTTGCACGGAGACTAGCCGATCAGTCCCGGCGGCGGGCGTCGGGGACGGGTCGATCCTGGCTGCATGTGCAGGCCTTGCGGGTGTTTTCGCGGGGCGGGGGCCCTCCACGCTAACCCGACTTCCTCTGGAACCGCAGGATGTGGCTTTCCACTTCGGAATGAAGCGCCGCCGCGTCGCCCGCCGCGAGAAGTTCGCGGAGCCTGCGGTGCTGAGGCACGAAGACCTCGGCGTCCTGTTCGTCGCGGATTTCGTAGCCGAACTGGATCAGGATATGGCGCGACAGGGATTCCCACAGCGTCCGGACGATGAAGTTGCCGGAGGCGCGCACGACCTCGCGGTGGAATGCCAGGTCGATGCGGCTGATGTCGAGCCATTCCATCTGTTCGGCAGCGCGGCCCATGCGGGCGATCAGACGGTCAAGCACGGCGACGCGGCCCTGGTCGGCTAAATAGACGGCCGCGGCATCGCGGAAGGCGAGGCGTTCCAGCGCTACCCTGACTTCCGATCCGTGCCGCATCCTTGATGCATCGAACCGGGCGACCCGGGTGCCCTTGTGCTGCTCGCTTTCGACGATCCCCTGCACTTCGAGGATTTTCAGGGCCTCGCGCAGGGGAACCCGGCTCATGTTCATCGAGGCTGCAAGGTCGGATTCGACCAGCCGCTGCCCCGGCTGAAGCGCGCCGGATGCCACATGGTCCACGATGGCATCCGCCGCCTGCTCGGCGAGGCTTGGCGCGCGCATCAGCCCCAGGTCGGGAAGCTCACCGGCGAGCGGCGCTGGCGTCTGCATGCTCGCTCCTTGCACAGCTGAGCTAATTGTATACAGTTAGTCAGAACGGGGCAAGCCAGACTCGCTTGTTCACAGGTCAGGCGGACCGGCCCGAGGGTACGTCCGCATCGGTTCGGAGTTCGGCATGGCGGGACTTCTTGACGGGCGGCGCGCTTATGTATCGGGCGGATCGAGCGGGATCGGCGCGGCCGTGGTCGGGCTTTTCGCGGCCGAAGGTGCGGCGGTGGCGATCGGTGCGTCGAAGAACGCGGCATCGGCGGAAGCGGCGGCGGGGCGGTTGCGCGCTGCGGGCCGGACCGCCGTCGTGGTGAAGGCCGACCTTCTGGATCGCGAGGCTACCGACCGCGCGGCCGACGCGGCTGTCGCCGCCCTGGGCGGGCTCGACATCTTCGTCCATTGCGCCGGAATCGACGTGACGGCGACGGCCCCGACCCACGAAACGCCGGACGCGACATGGGACGCGATGCTGGGTCTGCACCTGACTGCGGCGTTCCGCCTGTCGCGCCGTCTGATCCCGACGCTTCTGGAGGGCAGGAGCCCTTCGGTGATCTTCGTCGGGTCGGTCGCCGGGCTTGTCGCCTGGGAAGGCGATGTTGCCTACAATGTCGCCAAGGCCGGGCTACACCACCTCGCGCGCTGCATCGCGGCCGATTACGCCAAGTCCGGCCTGCGCGCCAACGCCATCGCGCCGGGTGTCATCGATACGCCGCTGACCCGGCGCTATGCGGGCGGGATGGAGGGCGGCGAGGAAGCCGGGATGACGGTCCTTGCGGGACTGCACCCTATCGGCCGCTACGCGAAGCCCGCCGAGGTGGCGGGCGCGGCGCTGTTCCTTGCGTCCGACGCCGCCGCCTTCATCACCGGTACGGTGCTGCCCGTCGATGGCGGCATGACGATGGTCTAGGGGAGCGGGGATGGCACGCATCGAAATGAAGGCCGCCGTCTGCGACGCCCCGGGCGAGGGGGACGTGCTGAACCTGCGGACGGTCCTGGTGGACGACCCCGGGCCGATGGAGGTGCGGGTACGGATGCTGACGACCGGCATCTGCCGCAGCGACATCCACTACCTGCGCGGGGTCTGGGCGCATCCCAAGCCGGTGATTCTGGGGCACGAAGCCTGCGGCGTGATCGAAAGCGTAGGACCGGGCGTTTCGCCGGCACGCATCGGCGAAAAGGTGGTCCTCACCTTCACGCCATCGTGCGGGACATGCAGGTTCTGCGTCGCCGGGCGCAGCGTGCTGTGCGAAGAGGTGGCGCGCGCCGCCGCGCAGGGAACCATGTGGGACAACACCACGCGGTTCTTCGAGGTCGGCGGAGCGCCGATCCATCACCTCTCGCTGGTATCCTCGTTCTGCGAATACACGGTGGTTCCGCACAACGGCGCGATCCGCATCGACGAAGATGCCGCGCCCGAGGAGGCCTGCCTACTGGGCTGCGGGGCGCTTGCCGGCATCGGCGCGGCGCTGAACACCGCGCAGCTTCGCCCGGGCGACAGTGTGGCCGTGTTCGGCTGCGGCGGAGTGGGCTTGAGCGTCGTGCAGGGGGCGAAGCTCTGCAATGCGTTGCCGATCGTCGCCGTCGATCTCCGCCCCGAAAAGGAGGTCGAGGCGAGGCGTTTCGGCGCCACGCATTTCGTCGATGCCTCGAAGGGCGATCCGGTCGCGCGGGTCCGAGAGATCACCGGCGGCGGCGCCGACTTCACATTTGAGGCGACCGGCATCGCCGAGACGGCCGAGCAGTGCTACCGGGCCACGACGCGCGCCGGCACCACAGTCCTGATCGGCCAGCCGACCGAGAACGCGCTGGCGGGCTTTCCGCCCTACTGGATCGCGCAGGACGAAAACAGGGTCATCGGTTCCAGCTACGGCTCGACCCGGCCGATGATCGACTTCCCCAAGGTCCTGCGCCTGGTGAAGCACAACCTGCTGAACCTCGGGGCGCTGGTTTCCGAGGTCTGGCCCTTCGAACGGATCAACGAAGCGATAACCCTGGTCGAAACAGGGACGGTGAACCGCGTCGTGCTGGGATTCGACCGCCGGCACGGTGCCTGACAACAGATGGAGGCTGACATGACGAAGACTTTCCCGATCGGGCGCCGCTCCGTTCTCGGCGGCATCGCGGGGTTTGGCGCGGCCCTTGCGGCGCCGGCGGTGGTGCGGGCACAGGGCAAGGAGCTGCGCCTGCTGACATGGGAGGGCTATGCCGAGCCTGAATGGCTCGACGCATTCAAGGCGGCGACCGGCGCCGAGGTCAGCATCGCCTATTCCGGCTCGGCCGACGAGATGTTCGCCAAGATGCAGGGCTCGCAGGGCGCGGACTTCGACCTTGTGTCGTTCGATACCTCGCTTTTCCCACGCTATATCGATGGCGGGCTGATCCAGCCCTTCGACATGACCAAGGTGCCGAACGTCGCGAATCTCGCGCCGGCCTTCCGGAATGTCTCGGCCGTCATGCGCGAAGACGCGCAGTATGGCGTTCCTTTTGCCTGGGGGTCGCTGCCGCTGATCTATGACGCCGATGCCTTTCCGACGGCGCCCGATAGCTGGGAGGTGATGTGGGACCCGCAATACGCCCAGCAGATGCTCTGGATGGATGACGCCAACAACTCGATCACCACGGCGGCCCTGATCGTCGGCGCCGCCAATCCGTATCAGCTGACCGAGAACGAGCTGGCCGCCGTGAAGGCGAAGCTTCTGGAACAGAAGGCGCTGCTTCTGTCCTACTACGCGGGCTTCGACGAGGGGGCGGGGCTGTTCGCGCAGAACGGCATCAAGCTGATGTTCTCTATGGGCGAGCCGCAGGTGAAGGCGATCCGCGACAAGGGTGTGAATGCGGCCCTGACCATCCCCAAGGAGAAGGCGGTGGGCTGGCTTGACTGCTGGGAGCTTTCGGTTGGCGTCAAGGATAGCGAGCTTGCGCATGCCTGGATCAATACCTGCCTCGATGCCGCGACCGGCAAGGCGATGACCGAGAAGCTCGGCTATGGCAACACCACCAACGACGAGGTCAACACGACCGCCGGGCTGACTTATGGCGACCGGCTTTCCTGGCTTGAGACTGCCGAGAGCTATGAGGGGCGCGTGGCGCTCTGGAACGAGATCAAGGCGGGCTGACCGGCCCTATCCGACGATGAACCGGCCGGGCGGCGGATGCCGCCCGATCGATCCAGACGCGCCTTTCGGGATGCCAGCATGCCATTCGAAACCGTCTCGCCCGTTCTGACCGGCAGCCGCCCGCAGCTGCGGATCACCGAGGTGGAATGCCACGTCCTGGTCGCGCCGGACTACGATGCGAGCTTCACTTCTTCGGCGCAGGACAGTCTGGTCGTCGTCATCCGGACCGATGGCGGCGTGTCGGGCGTGGGGGAATGTGATGCGAACCCCTGGATGGCGAAGGCGGTGATCGAGGCCCCCGGCACCCACACGATGGGGCTGCCGATCAAGGAGACGCTGATCGGTTCCGACCCTTTCGAAATCGGGGACATCTGGCGCAGGCTCTATCTCGGCACGGCGATGAACGGGCGGCGCGGCATGGTGATCCACGCCATGAGCGCGATCGACATGGCGCTGTGGGACCTGTGCGGCAAGGCCACGGGCCAGCCGGTGCACGCGCTTCTGGGCGGGGCGACGCGGGACCGGATCACGCCCTACGCCTCGCTGCAGCCGGCCGGCGGGCGGTTCGAAGCCTACCGCGACGCGCTCTGCGCCTCGGCCGAGAAGGCCAAGTCGCTGGGCTTTCGCGCGATGAAGACGGAAATCACCATGAACGGCCCCTATGCCCATGGCGGGATGCGCGAAAGCTATGACCGCCATACCGAGGTGCTGGCCGCCGTCCGCAAGACCATCGGTCCCGACACCACGCTGATGGTGGACGTCCAGTACCTGTGGGAAGACGCCGCGACCTGCCTCTCGGTGGTGCGCGACTGGGCGGAGTTCAACCCGTACTTCCTTGAAACGCCGGTCTGGTCCGACAACCTGCGGGAAATGGCGATGCTCGCCGCCGAGGCGCCGATGCCCATCGCCTTCGGCGAGTGGCTGGCGACGCGGTGGGAATTCGAGGAGCTGATGGACATCGGCAAGGTCCAGGTCGCCCAGCCGGATGTCGGCCGGGTCGGCGGGATCGGCGAGGCGAAGATCGTCTGCGACATGGCAAAGGCGCGCGGCCGGACAATCGTTCCGCACTGCTGGAAGACCGGCATCTCGATCTCGGGCACGGCGCACCTGGCCTTCGTCACCGACCACTGCGCCTTCATCGAATACCTTCCCCCGCAGCTCTGCCACGAACGCCTTCGCCGCGAGCTTGCGCAGGAGGAACTGACCATCGGCCCTGACGGGACCATTCCCCTGCCGGTGAAGCCGGGGCTGGGGGTCGAGGTCGACTGGGATGTCGTGAAGCGCTATCGTGTCGCCTGAGGGACTGGCCGATGGGCGTTGAACTCAGGGGCGTCACCAAACGGTATGGTGATGTCGAAGTGCTGCGTCCGCTCGACCTTGTCGTTTATCCGGGAGAGTTCCTGACGCTTCTCGGCCCGTCGGGATCGGGCAAAACCACCGTGCTGAAACTGATGGGCGGGTTCACCGCGCCGTCGGGGGGGGCGATCTGGTTTGGCGGCCGCGACATCACCCGCGATCCGCCGAACCGCCGGCCGTTCAACACCGTATTCCAGGACTACGCGCTTTTCCCGCACATGACGGTGCTTCAGAACGTGGGCTACGGGCCCCTGGTCCAGCGCAGGTTCTCGGCCGAGACACGACGGCTGATCGACGACACCATCGAGATCGTGGGTCTGACGGATTTCCGGAACCGCTATCCCTCGCAGCTGTCGGGCGGGCAGAAGCAGCGTGTCGCCCTGGCCCGGGCCATTGTCTGCCAGCCCGCCGTCATCCTGCTCGACGAGCCGCTCGCGGCGCTGGACGCGGCCCTTCGCAAGCAGATGCAGCTTTTCCTCAAGCAGATCCAGCGCCGCATCAAGACCACCTTCGTTTTCGTCACCCACGACCAGGACGAGGCGATCACCATGTCGGACCGCATCGCGGTCATGCGAGCGGGAATGATCGAGCAGATGGGCGATCCGAGGGCGATCTACCATCGGCCGGCGACGCGGTTCGTTGCGGGGTTCATCGGCGAGAACAACCTTGTGGACGGCCGGATCGTCGGGCCGGGCAGGATTGAGACGGCCCTCGGCCTTTTGACCGGCGAACCCTCCGGCCCGACCGCCGCCGGCCCGGGGCTGATCGCGATGCGGCCTGAATCGCTGCGCATCGCCACCGATCCGGGGGCAGCGGGCATCGAAGGCGAAGTGGCTGAAGTCCTATTCGGCGGAGCGACGGTCAGGATCGCCGTCAGGCCCGCGGCCGCGCCCGGCATCGAGCTGATACTTAGCCTTCCAGGCAACGGCGGCGCCGGACTCCCCGGGGTCGGTGGGAAGGTCCGTGTCGCCCATGACCCGGCGTCGTCCGTGGTGATCGGGGAACCGCCATGAGCCGCGCGGCGCGCCTTGCACTTTTCGCCGCTGTGTCGGCCCTGCCGTTCGTCTTTGTCGTGCTGCCGGTCCTGTCGTTCCTGCTGTTGTCGCTCTTCACGGCGGGAAAGAGCGAGATCATCCGGGACATCAGCCTGACGAACTACGCGAGCTTCTTCGGCAACTGGACCTATTTCGGAACCTACCTCGGCACTCTGTGGCTCTGTGCGCAGGTCACGGCGCTCTGTGTGCTGCTGGGCTATCCGGTGGCCTGGTTTATCTGGCGGCAGCGCGGACCCCTTCGCTATCCGCTTCTGCTGCTGGCGGTGGTGCCGCTTTTCATGAGCTACATCGTCAAGCTCTATACGCTGCGTTCGATCCTCGGGCTGAACGGTCTGATGAACCAGTCCCTGGTCGGCCTCGGGCTGATCGAGAAGCCGAGCATGGCGCTGCTTTTCAACCAGCATGCGGTACTGGTCACGATGATGGTCATCTACCTGCCCTTCGTTGTCCTGCCGGTCTTCCTGTCGCTCGAACGGGTTCCGCGCAGCCTCCTGGCGGCGTCGACCGACCTTGGCGCCGGGGTCTGGGACACCTTCCGCAGGGTCGTTCTGCCGCTGTCCCTTCCCGGCACGATCGGCGGCGCGATCTTCGCGTTTGTGCTGGCCCTGGGGGACTTCATCACACCGCAGATGGTCGGGGGCACGACCGGCTTCACCATCGGCCGGGTGATCTTTTCGCAGTTCGGGCTTGCCTATGACTGGCCCTTTGGCGCGGCGATGGCGACCGTGCTTTTCCTGACCGCGCTGGCCGGCATCGCGCTGGCCGGCTACGCGCTTTCCCGGCAGAGGGTCTGAGCGATGCGAGGCAGGGGTGAGACGGTGGCATTGTGGATCAGTGGGGCTCTGACCCTGGCGATCTTCGCCGTGCTCTATGCGCCGCTCCTGATCGGGACGCTGTTCTCGCTTGTCGAGATCCGGAAGGGCGAGATCCTTTGGGACACCTTCAGCCTGCGTCCCTACGTGACGCTCTGGTCGAACCCCTCGGTGATGGACGCCCTCGGCAACACCGTCCTGGTGGCCCTTGTCTCGGCCGCCGTCGCCTCGGTTCTTGCCGTGGGCTTCGCGCTTTACACAGAAAGCGAGGGCGCCATCGGCCGGCGCTGGATAGAACTTGCGATCTACCTGCCGTTCCTGATGCCGCCCATCGTCACCGGGCTGGCCTTGCTTGTCGCCTCGGCCGAGGCGGGGATGAACCGGGGGACCGGGACGATCATCCTAGGGCACATCGTCTTCGTGCTCGCCGTGGCCTTCCGGCTGGTGCAGACGCGCCTGCGGGCACTGCCGCCGTCGCTGGTCGAGGCTTCGGCCGATCTGGGCGCGGGACGTTGGCAGACACTGCGCTACGTGCTCTTGCCGCATCTCGCGTCGGCGGTGCTGACGGGGGCGGTGCTCGCGCTGACGCTCAGCTTTGACGAGACGCTGATCAGCACGTTTCTTGCGGGCGACCGGATGACGCTGCCGCTGCGGCTTTGGGCGATGATGCGGGTCGGGTTCACGCCCGAAATCAACGCGCTGGTGACGCTGGTCCTGGTCGCGACGATCGTCATGGCGGTGGTCGCGGCGCGCAGGCTGCGTCCCGGCGGCATGGAAGGGGAGGACGACGAATGACCGGGGGAAGGCTTGAGGGGCGCATCGCGCTGATCACCGGGGGGGCGCAGGGAATCGGCCTTGGCATCGCCACACGTCTTGCCGGGGAAGGCGCGCGGGTGGTTCTTGCGGATGTGAAGGCGGATGCCGCGCGCGATGCGGCGGCGGCGCTTTCGGCGCGGGGCCTTGCGGCGGAGCATGTTGCGGTCGACATCGGCGAAGACGCGTCAGTCGCCGCGATGGCGAAGGCGGTCGGGGAGCGGCACGGGCGGCTTGAAATCCTGGTCAACAACGCGGCGATCGGCGACGAGACCCCGATCGACAGCCTGACGATGGAACACTACCTGCGCGTCACCCGGATCAACCAGGACGGCGCGCTGCGCGTCACTCTCGCGCTGCTTTCGCTGATCCGGAAGGGCGGGGACGGAAAGCGCATCCTGAACATCGCCTCGATCATGGGGATGCGCGGCTGGCCGCGTTCGGTGCCCTATTCTACGGCGAAGGGCGGCGTCATCAACCTGACCCGCGCACTTTCGGCCGATCTCGCGCCGGAGGGGATCATGGTGAACTGCCTCGCACCGGGCTTCGTCGACACGCCGATGTCGATCCTGCCGGACGGATCGCACGAATATGATGCAGACTGGTTCCGGGACATCTATGTGAAGTACGGCCGTATCCCGATGCGCCGTTTCGGCACCCCGGCCGATATGGCGGGGCCGGCCTACTTCCTCTGTTCGGATGACGCGCGCTATGTGACCGGGCAAATCCTGCTGGTCGACGGCGGCGCTTCGGCGACCTTCTGATGGACCGTCTCACCATAAGGTCGGTCGTGGCCGCGCCGCTGATGGGCGATAGCCCCAAGGGCGGATGGTCGGCCGAAATCCGCCCCGATGACAGCGTGCACGCGCTGATCGCGGTGCACACCGACGAGGGGATCACCGGCTTCGGCAGCGTCTTCACCAATGGCGGGCTGGTGCAGGCGGCGCTTGGGGTCCTCTCACCCCTCCTGATCGGCGGGAACGCGCTGGAGCCAGCCCGCCTGGCCGAGAAGCTGCATCAGAACAGCTTCTGGATGGGGCGCGGCGGCACGCTGACGCACACGATCAGCGGCATCGACATCGCGCTTTGGGATATCCTGGGCAAGGCGCTGGGCCAGCCCGTCGGCCGGTTGATGGGCGGGGTCCACCGCACGCGCATCCGCCCCTATTGCTCGCTGCTGATGGAGGAACCCGACCGGATGGGCGACGCGCTGGCGCCGTTCGTCGCGCAGGGATTCCGCGCCTTCAAGATCGGCTGGGGCCCCTTCGGCCGCCGCGGCGACCGGCGCAACGACGAAGCGATCGTCGCGGCCGCGCGCCGTGCAGTCGGGCCCGGCTCGGCGCTGCTGGTCGATGCGGGCGGCAGCGATGCCTATTGGCCCAACGGGCTGAAGTGGGCACTCAACACTGCGCGGATGCTGGCCGACCACGACGTGGGCTGGTTCGAAGAGCCGCTGATCCCCGATGCGCTGGACGACTTCTGCGAGCTTCGGCGGCAAAGCCCGGTGCCGATCGCCGGCGGCGAGGTGCTGGCGCGGCGCCAGGCCTTCGTGCCGTTCCTGGTGCGCGGGGCTCTCGACATCGTCCAGCCTGACGCCACCAAGGTCGGCGGCATGACCGAACAGAAACGCATCGCCGAGATGGCCGAGGCCTTCGGCGTCGCCTATGTAGGTCACGGCTGGAACACCGCGCTGGGCGTGGCCGCCGACCTGCAGCTGGCCGCCGCGCTGCCGCAGGTCGCCTATGTCGAGTTCATCGGCGGATCGGCCTATGTCGACGGGCTTCTGGAAACCCCGTTCCGCCTGGACGCCGAGGGATACCTTGAAATCCCGATGCGCCCGGGTCTTGGCGTCACTCTCAATCCGGAGAAGGTCGCGCGATATGCGCCCGACGC
The DNA here is from genome assembly GCA_046155885.1 of Paracoccaceae bacterium. GTDB lineage: Bacteria > Pseudomonadota > Alphaproteobacteria > Rhodobacterales > Rhodobacteraceae > JAOADN01. The sequence continues at coordinate 50,709 of JBJXFU010000056.1, read as the reverse complement.
GCGGTCGCTGTTCGCGGGATGAGCGGCCCGATCCGGCTGCGCGGCGAATTCGCTTCGGCCAGGGTTTGGCCGACGGGCGCGATGTTGGCGGGGGCGATGTTTCGCCTGCCGGACGGGCGGAGGGTCAGGCCCCTTGCCACGCTCCCCTGGGCCTTTGACGCGGCGCTGCCCGGGCATATGCGCCGCCTTGGCGGGGAGTTCTTCTGCCTGCCGTTCGGGGGAGCCGGGCTTGACGGTGCGGCCGAAACCGGCTGGGCCGGCTTCGTCGGCCGGCCCGGGGACGCGCCGCTTCACGGACCCGCCGCGAACGCCGACTGGACGGTGGAAGAGGCGGCCCCCGACCGGGCGCACCTGTCGCTCGACCTTCCGGAGCCGTTTCCGGTGGCGCGCATCGACCGCTGGCTGCGCCTCGCCCCCGAAACCGCGCGCATCGACGTGAGGGTCCGCCTGACCGCCCGGGCAGACACGGAAATTCCCGCAGGGTTCCACCCGATCCTGGCTCTGCCCGGGACCGGGTCGCTTCGCCTGGACGCGGGCTTTGCCGAGGGGTTCACCTATCCCGGCGCGATTCCGGGGGCGCGGATGCTGGCGAAGGCAGGCAGGGGTTTCGCGCGCCTATCCGCCGTCCCGGGAGCTGATGGCGGGGCGGTGGACTTCTCGGCGCCGCCCTTGCGGAGGGGACATGAGGATGTGCTGCTTCTCGCGAGCATGACCGGCCCGGTTTCGGTGGACAGGCCCGGCCGTGGCTATCGGCTGACCATCGACTGGGACCGCGCCGCCTTGCCCCATGCGATGCTCTGGCTTCACGACCGGGGCCTTGCGGGCCCGCCGTGGTCGGGGCGTTTCCGTGGCCTCGGGATCGAGCCGGTGGCGTCCGCCTTCGACCTCGCTCCGGCGGTATCGCGTGCGGAGAACCCCTTGGCGCGAAGGGGATATGCCACGACGTTGCCGCTCCGGGCCGGAGTGCCGCGTGATCTTTGGCTGTCGCTTTCGGTCAGCCCGCTTGCTCAGCGTGCGGTATAGCCGCCGTCCGCCGCGATCGCCTGCCCGGTGACGAAGGCTGCGCCGTCCGAAGCGAGATAGACGGCCAGCGCCCCAATTTCTTCCACCGTCGCGCCCCTCGGTATCGGATGCATGGCGCGTTTCGCGCGCAGCGAGGCTGCGGGGTCGGCTTCCTGCGCGGCGACGGCGAGCGCCAGTTCGGTCTCGACGAAGCCCGGGCAGATAGCGTTCACCCGCACGCCCTTGTCGGCGAGGTCCAGCGCCATCGATCGCACCATGCCGTTCACCCCGGCCTTCGCTGCGCAATAGGCTGCGCGTTCGCGCTGGCCCACCAGACCGTACATGGACGAGATCGCGATGATCGCCCCGCCGCCGGCGGCGATCACATGCGCGGCGCCATAGCGGGCGGCAAGGAAGACCGGGCGCAGGTTCCGGTCGACGATTGACTGGAACTCGTCGAGCGAGGTCGTCTGGATCGGTGTCACGCCCCCGGTGCCGGCGCTGACGAGGATGGTGTCGATACCCCCCATCGCCGCGGCGGCGGCATCCGTCACCCTGATCATGTCGGTCGCCGAAGTGGCATCGCCCGCCGCCCAACCGGCACCGAGCCCGCGCGCAGCCGCTGCAAGCACTTCAGCCCTTCGTCCTGTCAGGAACACTTTCGCGCCGTGACCGGCGAAGGCCCTGGCGCAGCCCAGACCAATCCCCGTCCCGCCGCCGATGGCCAGGCATTTCTTGCCGGCGAGCAGAGCGGACATGGCCTTCTCCCGAAAGGCAAATCTTCGGTGAGTCATCGCATGTCGGACAATCCGGAGGCAAGCGGGCGCCGTGCGCGAAGGGGCCTCAGACCGGTTGGTCTTCGGCTTCCGGCAAGGAAAGCTGTCAGAATCCCTTTGACACAATGTAAGGTTTCTAACATAGACTGTTACAGTGCAAGGGAGGTGACATTCGCGATGCAGCGGCCGGTTCGGGACTTGCTCAGGGACAGGCTGGCCATCGGAACCAGGGCGGACCGGGTGATCGCGACCTACATGCTGGCCCAGATCGCCACCCTTCCCTTCGAAACCGCGGCGAGCATCGCGGCCAAGGTTGATGTGAGCGAGCCGACCGTCGGGCGCTTTTGCCGTTCGCTGGGGTTCGAGAGCTTCAAGGACCTCAAGGCACACCTGAAGAAGGACATCGGCGATGCGCCCTGGCTGGTCAGCGACCGGCTGAGGGACCTGCGGGAGAAGGCGCGCGCCGGGGAGGACCCGCTGATCCGCGCGCTCGAACTGGAACTCGCGGCGGTTGTCGCGGTGTACGAGATCGCGCATGGCGAGGAGTTCCGTCGTGTCGTCGCGCGTCTTGCCTGGTCCGACGCCGTCTTCGCCGCCGGCTTTCAGACCGAGCGCGGCATGGCGCAGTATTTTGTGAACCAGCTTCAGTATCTGCGTGACAGGGTACAGCTTCTCGACCTTGCGGCGGGAAGCTTCGCCGAGGTTCTGTCCGCTCCTGCGGCGGGGGCCTGCCTGGTGATCTTCGAGGCGCGGCGCTATTCACGGATGGCGCCCATGCTGGCACAGGAAGCGCGCGCGGCCGGGCTGACCGTCACCCTGGTCACGGATGCCTATTGCGACTGGGGCCACGACGTCGCCAACGAGATGTTCGTCGTTCCGACCGAGATCAACCTCTTCTGGGAATCGACCGCCCAGATGGCCTGCCTTGCCAACCTGATGGTCAACGGCGTCTTCCACGAGCTTGGGTCCGAAGCCGAACGGCGGATGAACCGCGTAGCCCAGCTCTATGGCCGGTTCACCGGGCATACCGGCACGACGGCCGCCGAATTCCGGCCTGACTACAAATCTCCGACCCGTCCTTCCGGCCCCGGCACCCTGCCTTCGGCCTGAGCGGCGGCACTTTCAGACAGATCGTTTCACCAAGTCCTTCCAACAACAGGGAATGCGTCCATGCGTTACTCTCCGAGATCCTTGCTGCTATCCGCCACCGCCATCGTCTCGGCCGGATTCCTCTTCGCCCAGGCCACTGCCGCCCAGGAGGCGACCATCGCCTTCGCGGCGGGCGAGCTTGGCGCGACGTCCTACAATCCGGTGACTTCGAGCAACCTCAATTCGGCCACCTCGCTGATCTATGACCGGCTGGTCGAGCAGGATGCCGACCAGTCCTTCCACCCGCACCTCGCCACCTCGTGGGAGGAGGCGGCCGACGGCATGTCCTGGACCTTCAAGCTGCATCCGGGCGTGAAGTTCCACGACGGCACGCCGTTCGACGCCGCCGCCGTCGCGGCCTGGATTCCGACCTTCGCCGGGACCGAGAACGCCTTCATGACGGAGGCCATCGCCTCGGTCGAGGTGGTCGATCCGCTGACGGTGAAGTTCGTGATGAGCCGCCCGGAGCCCAACATGCTTTTCAACCTGGCGAGTTCGTTCATGGGCGTGCCGAGCCCGAAAGCCTATGCCGAGATGGGCGCCGATTATGGCGTCATCGGTGCGGTCGGGACGGGACCGTTTAAGCTTGAGAGCTTCGGGATCGGGCTGGAGACGGTTCTGGTGCGCAACGAGGATTATGGGTGGGCCTCGGATCTGTCGGCCAACCAGGGGCCCGCGCACCTTGCGAAGGTCACCTTCCGGGAGATTCCGGATCAATCCACGGCCTTCCTTGAACTCAAGACCGGGGGCGTCGACGTGCTTCTAGGGGTGCCGACCGACTTCCTCGCGATCCTCGCGGCGGAAGCCAACGTGAAGGCGATCCAGATGCCCGGCACCGGCATCAACTACATGCCGATCAACGTGACCAAGGCGCCCTTCGACGACATCAAGGTGCGGCAGGCCACCGCACTTGCCGTCGATCAGGACGCAATCGTGACCAGCGTCTACAACGGCGTCGGCGCGCCGGCGCACAACTTCCTGATCTCGGCCCTGCCGGAATCGATGGTCGATCCGAAGCTCGACATCTCCTACGACCCGGCGAAGGCCGCGGCGCTTCTGGACGAGTCGGGCTGGGTCGCGGGCGCCGACGGGATGCGCGCCAAGGACGGCGCGCCGCTGAAGGTCAAGCTCTATACCCAGAACGGCACCGAGTTCTCGAACCTCACGCAGGTCATCCAGGCGCAGCTCAAGGCCGTGGGGATGGATGCCGAGATCACCGTCTTCGACAGCTCGACCATCCGCGACGAGTACAAGAAGGACACTCATCAGCTGGCCGTGCGCGGCTATGACTGGAACAACTCGGACATTCTCGACTGGTTCTTCAGCGGCGAGCGGCTGGGCTATCCCAACATCTCGATGTGGAACGACGTGAAGGGGCAGGAGCTGAACAAGGTGGCGATGACCGCCAGCAAGACCGGGGCGGAGCGTGTGGCCAACTTTAAGGCCTATCACGAATACATCCTGTCGCAGTTCCTGTTCGTGCCGATCTATCAGCCGACGACGAACATCGCCTACAACATGGATACGGTCACGGTGCCCGAGGTCGTGCGTGGCACGCGGTTCCGTTCGCAGACCATCGTCGACATGGATGTCGTGAAGTAACTCCAGGCCCTTCCGACGGCAGGCCCCGGACGGGGCCTGCCGGTCTTTCCCGAAGCCGAGGGGGCCGGAATGCTGCTGCGATACTCCTTTCAGCGCGTGCTGATGCTGATCCCGGTCTCGATCGCGATTTCCATCGTGATCTTTGCCGTGGTGCGGCTTCTGCCCGGCGATCCCATCGACAACCTGATCCGCGTCGGGTCTTCGCCCGAGGCGCGGGCCGAGCTGGTGGCCAAGTACGGGCTCGACCGGTCGCTGCCGGTGCAATACCTGCTCTGGGTGGGAGCCATGTTCAGGGGCGATTTCGGGCAGGCCATCGTCTTGCGCCGCCCGGTGATCGACCTGGTGGCCGACAACCTCGGCTACAGCCTGCGCCTCGGGGCGCTGGCGTTCCTGTTTTCCTCGGTCGTCGGGATGGCGCTTGGCATCGTCTCGGCGGTGGCCAAGAGCGCCTGGCTTGAGCGGATCGTACGGGCGCTGATCCTTCTGGGGTCCACCGTGCCGAGCTTCTGGCTGGCGCTTCTCCTCATCCTTGTCTTTGCGGTCAACCTGTCGTGGTTCCCGGTCTCGGGCGCGAAGACCTGGCAGGCTTTGGTATTGCCCGTCCTGACCATCGGCTTCGGCGGCGTGGCGCTGGTCGCGCGGGTCACGCGGGTGGCGCTGATGGATGCGAACCGGATGGATTTCGTGACGCTTCTGCATGCCAAGGGTCTGTCGAAGGGGACGATCCTGTGGCGGCACCTGATCCCGCATGCGCTGCTGCCGGTGGTCACCATCCTGGCGCTGCGCATCGGCTGGATTCTGGGCGGGGCGGTGACGGTGGAATTCGTCTTCGGCCGTCCGGGTCTGGGATCGCTGCTGATCCGGGCGCTGGGCCAGCGGGATTATCCGGTGGTTCAGGCCTGCCTTCTGATGCTGGCCCTCGCCGTCATGATCGGCACCCTGGTGGGCGATATCGCGCAGGCGGCGATGGACCCGCGCATCCGCGAGGCCTCACGATGAAATCCGCCAGCCTGACGGCCCGCAGCTTCGACGCCTTCGCCCGGATGAGCATCGGGCGCGCCATGTCCAGCTGGCTTGGCTTCGTGGCCGGGGGGTTCCTGATCCTTCTCGTCTTTGTCGCGGTCTTCGCGCCCTGGCTCGCGCCCTTCGACTATGCCGCGCAGGACCTCGCGAACCGGAACCTCGCGCCGGCTTGGCCGCATGTGCTGGGCACCGACGAGTTCGGCCGCGACGTGTTCAGCCGGATCATCTATGGCGCACGCACCTCGCTTTCGGTCAGTGCCACCGCCATCGCCATTTCGGTCGCGGCGGGGATGACGCTGGGTGCGGCGGCCGGCTATTTCGGCGGGATGTTCGAGCGGGCGGTGATGACGGTGGTGGACCTGACCTGGTCCTTCCCCGATATCCTGATCGCGCTGATCTTCGTGGCGATCATCGGGCCGGGCCTGACCTCGACCATGTTCGCCATCGCCATCGCCTACCTCGCCCAGTTCACCAGGCTCACGCGCGCGCAGATCGTTCGGCTGAAAAGCGAGACCTTCATCGAGGCGACCATCAACCTCGGCGCGCGGCCGCGTCACATCCTGCTCAACCACTTGATCCCGAACGCCATCGCGCCGGTGATCGTGGTGGGGATGCTCGCCATCGGCGACGGCATCGTGCTGGAGGCGACGCTGGGCTTCTTCGGCCTGGGCGCGCAGCCGCCGACGCCGAGCTGGGGGGCGATGATGTCGTCGGGCACCGCCATGCTCTTCATCGCGCCCTGGGTCATCATCTTTCCCGGCGTCGTCGTCGCGCTGACGGTCATCGCGGTGAACCTTTTCGGCGACGAGCTGATCCGGGCGCTCGATATCCGCGACCGGCTGAGGGGGGCATGACGATGCTGGAGGTCAGCAATCTGGCCGTGGCCTTCGGCAGCGTGCAGCCCCTCTCGGGCGTAAGCTTCACGGTCGCCAAGAGCGAAACACTGGGGATCGTCGGCGAGAGCGGCTCGGGCAAGTCGCTGACGGCGATGAGCGTGATGGGGCTTCTGCCGCTGATCGGCGGGCGGATCACCGCGGGGTCGGTCGTGTTCGACGGGCAGGACCTGACGAAACTCGCCGAACCGGCCTACCGCAAGCTGCGCGGCGGGCGGATCGGGCTGATCACGCAGAACCCGATGACCTCGCTCGACCCCCTGAAGCGGATCGGGCCGCAGGTGGACGACGTGGCGCGGCTGCACCTCGGGCTGGACCGGGCGGGCGCACGCAAGCGGACTGTCGACATTCTGGGCAGCCTGCGCATCCCCGAGCCCGCGCTGATCTGCGAGCGCTACCCGCACCAGATGTCGGGCGGCATGAAGCAGCGGATCGTCATCGCGATGGCGCTGGCCGCCGACCCGGCGCTGATCGTCGCGGACGAGCCGACAACGGCGCTCGACGTGACGGTGCAGGCGCAGATCATCCGGCTGCTCCACGACCTCGTGCGCGAGCGCAACCTGGCGCTGGTGCTGATCACCCATGACATGAGCGTGGTCGCCCAGACCTGCGACAAGGTGGCGGTGATGTACGCCGGGCGGGTGGTGGAACAGGGCGCGGTCGAAGAGATCTTCGCCCGGCCGCGCCACCCCTACACGCAGGCGCTGATCGGCTGCATCCCGCGCGGGCTGACCGAAGGCGCGCGGCTGAAGGGGATCGAGGGTACGGTGCCATCGGTCGCCAGTTACCCGGCCGGCTGCCCCTTCAACCCACGCTGCGGGCTGGCCGAGGACCTGTGCCGTTCCGATGCGCCCGCGCTGTCGGGCCGGGGCGGGAGCCTCGCGGCCTGCCATGTCGCCGAGAGGCAAGCCGCATGACCGGGTTCCTTGAGGTGCACGGCATCTCCAAGCGCTTCGCCTCGGGCGGCGGGCCGTTCCGCAAGCCGCGCGTCATGCATGCGGTGAACGACGTGTCCTTCGACCTGCCAAAGGGGCGCGTGATCGGCGTGGTGGGCGAAAGCGGCTGCGGCAAGTCGACGCTCGCGCGGCTGATCCTGCGGCTGATCGAGCCGACCGGGGGCAGCGTGACCTTCGAGGGGCGCGACCTTCTGGCCGAGGGGCCGGCGGCGATGCGGGCGCTCCGCGCGCGGATGCAGATGGTGTTCCAGGACCCCTATTCCTCGATCGACCCGCGCTACACGATCGCGCGGGCGGTGGCCGAGCCCTTCGCGGTGCAAGGCCGGAAGGACGGCGGCAGGGCGGAGGAGATCGCCGGACTTCTCGACATGGTGGGCCTGAACCCGAAGCTGGCCGACAGCTTCCCGCACCAGATCTCGGGCGGGCAGAAGCAGCGGGTGGGGATCGCGCGGGCCTTGGCCCTGCGCCCCTCGCTTCTGGTGCTGGACGAGCCCACCGCCTCGCTCGACGTGTCGGTGCAGGCGCAGATCATCGGGCTTCTGGAGAAGCTGCGCGACGAGCTGGGGCTGACCTACCTGTTCATCAGCCACGACCTCGCGCTGGTGAAGTACTTCTGCGACGAGATTCTGGTCATGTACCTGGGCCGGGTGGTCGAGGCGCTGCCTTCGACCGACACCAAGGCGCGCCACCCCTATACGCGCACGCTGATGGAGAGCACCTTCGAGCCGGACCCGGCGCGGCGCCGGGTGATCGCGCCCCTGCAGGGCGAGGTGCCGAGCCCGTTCAACCTGCCGCCCGGCTGCGCCTTTGCGGCGCGCTGCCCGAACGTGACGGCGGTCTGCCGGACCGAGAAGCCGGTTCTGGCGGCACCTCCGGGCGGGCATCCGGTGGCCTGCCACAATCCGATCTGAGGAGTTTGCGCTTGGGTTTCAGCGCCCTCACCGCCGAGTTCGCCCATGAATCGAACACCTTCAGCATCCGCCCCACCGGCCTCGCCGAGTTCCGGGCGCACTATGTCCTGTTCGGTGCGGCGGCCATCGGAGTGCGGGGGACGCACAATACCGAACTGGCGGGCTTTCTGGATGTCGGCTCCAAGTCCGGGTGGCGGATCGACCATATCCTGAGCGCGGGCGCCGGACCCGGCGGGCGCGTCACCCGCGAAGCCTTCGAGGCGCTGGCAGGGCCAATCGTCGGGGCGGCGGCGACTGGCCGCCACGACGGCATTCTTCTGGCGCTTCACGGCGCGATGGTCACGGACTTCTGCGAGGACGGCGAGGGTGAGCTTCTGGCCCGCATCCGCGCCGTCACCCGCTCCGGCCTGCCGGTGGCGGTTACGCTCGACCCGCATGCGAACGTGACCGAGGCGATGTGCGGGTTGGCCGACATCCTGGTCTCCTTCACCACCTATCCGCATATCGACATGCGAGAGACCGGCGCGCGAACGGCGCGGCTTCTGCACCGGACCATGGCCGGCGAGATCGCGCCGCGCACCCTGCGCGCCGCGCGCCCGATGCTGGAGGAGGTGAACGGCGGCAGGACGGATATCGGCCCGATGATCGCCCGCCATGCCGCTGCGCGGGACCATGAGCGGACGCCGGGTGCGCTGGCCGTGAGCATCAACGGCGGCTTCGCCAGTGCCGACATCGCCGAGGCAGGGCCGAGCGTCCTTGTGACCTTCGAGGGAAGCCCGGCCCCGCATCGCGCCTTTGCCGAAGGGATCGCCGAGGATATCTTTGCGCGAAGGCATGAGGTGCTGAACGACTACCTCACTCCGGCCGGAGCGGCGACCGAAGCCGTGACCTGGGCGGCGAGGCAGGGGCCGCTGGTCATCGCGGACTATGCCGACAATCCTGGGGCGGGAGCCTACGGCGATGCGACAGCCCTGCTGGCTGCGCTGCTCGGGGCGGGGGTCGACGGCGCCTGTTTCGGCGCGCTGGTCGACCCCGAGGCGGTCGCGGCCCTGTCGCGATCCGCGCCGGGCGAGCGGGTCAGTCTGGCCATTGGCGGCCGGACCGCCCCTGACATGGGCGGCGGTCCGCTGGAGGTTCAGGGGACGCTCATCCGGACCGGGCCGGGCCGCGTCACCGGCGACGGTCCGATGCTGGCCGGACTCGTCCGGGACTTCGGCCCGACGGCGGTGCTGCGGGTGGGCGGGATCGACATCCTGATCGTCAGCCTGCCGCACCAGATCCTCGACCTGATGCAGTTCCGCACGTTCGGGATCGACCCCGCAGGGAAGCGCGTCGTCGCCTTGAAGTCGATGCAGCACTTCCGCGCCGCCTTCGCGCCCATCGCCGGAAGGATTGTCGTCTGCGACGGCGGTGCGCTTTGCACTACCGATTACAAGCGCTTGCCCTATCGCGCGGTCCGCAGGCCGGTCTTCCCGCTCGACACGTAGTTAGACCGCCGCGGCCCCCTGTTGCCCGTTCCCGGCATGATCACCCGGTCCCGGCTTCACCACTTGGTGACCCGCCTTGCGCCGACGCCATCTGTGTCGGGGCGGGAGTGTCGGGTTTTCTTCCGCCGCCGTCCAGGAACCAGTCGTCGGGGTAGGGGTACCACCACCCCTGTATCGAGGGCTTGTGGTCGATGATCACCATCTTCGTCCGGCGGAAGGCGTCGAGCCCCTGCCGCCCCAGTTCGCGCCCGAGGCCCGAAGCCTTCCAGCCACCGAAGGGCAGCGCATCGTTGTCGATCAGCGGGTTGTTCACCCAGACCATGCCGGCCTCGAGCCGCTCGGCCGCTTCCATTGCCTCGTCCAGCCGCGTGGTGAAGACCGATGCGCCAAGGCCGAAGGGAGAGGCGTTGGCCCGTTCGATTGCCTCGTCGAAGCTTGCCACGCGGGTTATCGCGGCGACGGGGCCGAAGCATTCCTCGGCGAAGACCGCCATGCGGTCATGGCAGCCGGTCAGGATGGTCGGTTCGTAGAACCAGCCCTTGGGGTGGTCGGGCGGGATGCGCCCGCCGGTCACCACGGTCGCCCCCATGGCACGGGCGTCCTCCACCAGCCGCATCACATTGGCGCGCGCGGATTCTCTGACCAGGGGGCCGATCTCGCTTCGGTCAAGGCCGTTGCCGATCCGGAGCATTCGCGTTCGCCGGGCGAACTCGGCGACGAAGGCGTCATGAATGCCGTCGAGCACATAGAACCGCTCGGCGGAGGTGCAGACCTGTCCGGTCAGGTGGAAGGCCGCCGTCACCGCCCCGGCCGTCGCAACGTCCAGTGGCGCGCTGTCGCAGACGATCATCGGGTCCGACCCGCCTGCCTCGATCACAGCCGGTTTCATCGCCGTTGCCGCGGCCACGCCGACCGCGCGCCCTGCCGCGACCGAACCGGTGAAGGCCACCGCGTGGGTCAGGGGCGAGGCGATGAGCGTCGAGGCGAGGTCCGCCCCGCCCGGAAGGCAGGACACGAGGCCCTCGGGTAGCCCGGCGAAGTGCTTCATGAACTCGAGCGTCGAGAGCGTCGTCGCGGGGGCGGGTTTGATCACGCAGGCGTTTCCGGCGGCAAGCGAGGCCGCGACCGTCCAGCACATCAAAAGGACGGGGAAGTTGAACGGCATGATGTGGACCGACACGCCGAGCGGTTCGTAGCGCGCGTACTGGAACGAGCCTTCCTGCGTGGTCCCGGCAACCCTGCCAGCCTCGTCGCGCGCCATCTCGGCGTAGTAGCGGAAGACCGGGGCGCAATTGGCGATCTCGCCGATGGCCTCGGGATAAGGCTTGCCCATCTCGCGGCTCATCAGGATCGCGGCGGGCTTGTGGTCGGCCGCCTCGATCCGGCTGGCGAGCTCGTGCAGCACCCTGGCGCGGGTCTTGGCGTCGATCCGTCGCCAAAGGGACTGTGCGCGGTTCGCCTCGCGCAGCACTCCGGCCATCTCGTCAGGACCCGTGTCGGCGATCCGTCCGACGGTGTCGAGCGTCGCTGGGTCAATGACCGGGCGGGCCGTGCCCGAAAGCGACCGGTATGCGGGGCAGACGAAGAAGGCGGGCTGAGCGGGATCGAAGCGCATGGTTCCTCAGCGGATCATGTAGACCTTCTTGATCGTCTCGTGGACGGTGCAGACGCCCTTCCAGTCCTGCGGGAAAAAGGCGGCGGTATCCGGCGTGATCTCGATCACCTCGCCGCTTTCATGCACATAGGTGCAGCGCCCTTCGAGGAAGTGGCAGAACTCGCCGCGCGTCACATGGCAAACCCACTTGCCCGGCGTGCAGATCCAGAGTCCGCATTCGCTTTTGCCGTTCGGGCCCTTGTGGATGACCCGGCCTGAGATATGCGAGGCGCCTTCGATCATTGTGGGGATGACGCCCCAGTTCGTCAGGTCGGTCTGCTTGAGGGGTTGGCGCATCAGGGGGGTGCTGGTCATATCGTTCCTATCTGCTCATGAAGGCTTTGGTGACGGTTTCGGTAATGACGCACGTGCCGGTCCAGCCCGCGCGGAAGAAAATCGCGGTGCCGGGCGCGACAGCGATCACCTCGCCATCGTCGGCGATGTAGCGGCCCCGGCCGGACAGGAAGATGCAGAACTCCTCGGCCGGGATGGTGACCCGACGCTCGCCCGGAGTGCAGGACCAGAGGCCGCATTCGCTCGACCCGTCCGGGTTGGCATGCAGCACCTTGCCCGACATATGCGGCGCACCGGCGATAATGCTCTTGCTCGGGCCCCAATCCTCGAGTTCCGCGGCGGCGGCGTCGGGCCAATGCGGCGTTGTCATTCCTCCGCCTCCCGATCGGTCAGGTAATAGGTGTTGCGTATCGTCTCGTACACCTCGCAGTCGCCCGTCCAGCCGGCCTCGAAGAACACCGCCGTTCCGGGCGTGACCTCGATCACCTCGCCCGTATCGCGGCGGTAGGTCGCCCGCCCCGCGACGAAATGGCAGAATTCGTCGCGCGGGACGGCGAGGCGCCAGCGGCCCGGCGTGCAGACCCAGATGCCCAGCTCAGGCCGGTTCCCCGGCCCCGTGTGGACGAGCCTCCCGCTGGAGTGCGAGGCGCCGGAAATCACATCGGGCTGCGGCCCCCAGTCCACCATATCGGTCCGGGTCGAGGCGTGATGCAGATGCGGGGCCGAACTCATGAAAGCAGGTCCGTCAGCAGCTTCGCGGCCTTCGCCGGTCCGTTCTGCCCCTGCATGTGGCGCGACGTCGCGTCGAGCCTTGCCCGCATCGCCTTGTCGGAAAGGCAGGTCTCCAGCTTCGCGATCAGCTCCGCCTCGGTCCAGTCGTAGCGCGGCATCTTGAACCCGTGCCCGGTTTCCTGAACCCGCGTGGCGTTGTCATGCCCGTCCCAGACATAGGGCATGATGATCGCGGGCCTGGCGAAGTAGAGGCATTCGGTGAAGGAGTTGTTGCCGCCGTGATGGATCACTGCATCCACCTGCGGGATGACCGAGGGCTGCGGGAACCAGTTCGAGACATGGACGTTGCCCGGCAGGTCGGCATATTCGGCCGCGTAATCCCCGATGTTCACCAGCGCCCGGAACCGCGATTTGCCGATGGCCGCGATGATCCGCTTGAGAAGCTCCGTATCCCCCGCCCCGAGCGAGCCGAACGAGACATAGACCAGCGGCCCATCGTTGTTCTTCTTGAACCTGGGCACCTCGTATGGCGCCTCCTTGCGCACGCAGCCCTCCAGATACTGGAACCGCTTGGGGTCGAGCGGGTGCTTGCGGGTGAATTTCACCGACTCTGGGTAGAGCAGCAGGTTGAGGTAGGGCGAGGCCTCGAAAAACTGTCCGATGGGATAGGCGGCCTCGCCGCAGGCGGCAAGGAAGGCGTTGAAGTCGTCGTGGATCGGCCGGATCACCGCGTTGAAGCGGTCGCGGTAAGCCTTGTGGCAGGCAAAATCCGTCTCGCCGCAGCCCGAAAGATGCGGCGGAATCCCGTCATCCTCGATCTCGTTCTCCGAGCACGAGATGACGCGCACCCATGGCACGCCGAACTTCTTGATCGCGGGAAAGAGGATCACGTTGTCCACCGCGATCACGTCGGGCTTCACCCGCGCCAGCACGCCCGGCAGGTCCTTCTGCGCCCATTTCGCGCTGTCCACGATGGCCGTCCAGCAATCCTTCACATAATTGCCGATCTGCTCGTAGGGCGACTTGCGGAAATTCGGGATGTGGCCGTTGATGAAATCCTCCCAGAACTTCGCCATCTGTTCGGGCGGCATCGGTTCCGAGAGCGCGACGGGGTGCGCTTCGAAGCCGTAGCCTTCATAGACCGGCACGAAGCCGGGGTCCGACAGGAACACCGCCCTGTGGCCCAGCGCCTCGACGGCCTGGGCGATCCCGACCGAATTCAGCGCCGGGCCGTAGGCCGCTTCGGGGAAAAAGGCGAAGGTCTTCTGGGTCATGGATTGCTCCCTGTTCAGTTCGCGAAGGTTCGGACATCGGCTGCGTTCCAGCCGAGGGTGACGGTGTCGCCCTCGGCGACCGGGCGCCGGTCCGCCGCATCGGCGGTGACCCGCACGACCAGCGGGCGCGGGGAAAGCGGCGTTTCGATGTGCAGCATCAGGTCGAGCCCGTGATAGGCCCGCGCGACAATGCGGCCCGCTACGCTGCGGTCGGCGGCGGCGGGGAAAAGCGCGATGCGTTCCGGGCGGATCGCAAGCGTGCGGCCATCCTCGTCCAGGAAGTTCATGAGGCCGATGAAATCCGCCGCGTAACGGCTTGACGGGTTTTCATAAACCTCGTGCGGGGTGCCGGCCTGCTCAAGCCGCCCGTCCCTCAGGATCGCGATGCGGTCCGCCATGACCAGAGCCTCTTCCTGATCGTGGGTCACCAGGACGAAGGTGATTCCGACCTCGTGTTGGAGGCGTTTCAGTTCCAGCTGCATCGCCGCGCGGAGCTTCTTGTCGAGCGCGGCCAGCGGCTCGTCCAAGAGAAGAACCCTCGGCCGCTTCACCAGCGCCCGCGCCAGGGCCACACGCTGCTTCTGGCCGCCCGACAACTGGTCGGGTTTGCGCCGCGCCATGGCCGAAAGTTCGGTCTTCTCCATGATCTCGCCCACCCGGGCTTCGATCACGGACCTCGGCAGGCGTTCCATTTCGAGCCCATAGGCGATGTTTCCGGCTACCGTCATGTGTGGAAACAGCGCGTAGGACTGGAACATCAGGTTCAAAGGGCGGCGGTTCGGCGGCACTCGGCTGATATCGGCGCCGTCAAGGCGGATCGCTCCCTCCTCCGGGGTCTCGAACCCGGCCAGCATGCGTAGGAGCGAGGTTTTTCCCGACCCCGAGGCGCCGAGTAGTGCGAAGAACTCATTTTCGCGGATGTCGAGCGATAGCCGGTCCAGCGCGGTCACGCCGCCAAAGCGCTTCGTCACCCGGTCGATGGACAGAAGCGGCCTCATGGTGCGACCAGCCCCCGGTTCAGGCGCTGTGCCAGAGTGACGGCCGTGATCGATACCGCCATCACGACCGCCGCAAGCGCGTTGACCTCGGGCGTCACGCCAAAGCGGATCATCGCGTAGATCTGCATGGGCAGCGTCGTGGAATCCCGCCCCGCGCCCGCCGTGAAGAAGGCAATGATGAATTCGTCGACCGAGAGCGTGAAGGCCAGCAGGGCGCCCGCGACCACTGCCGGAAGGATCAGCGGAAGCGTCACCCGGCGGAACGTGGTGAAGGCGTCGCCGCCGAGGTCGTACGAGGCCTCGGTCACCGACCAGTCGAAGGTCTTCAGCCGGGCGCGGACGACCGCCGAAACGAAGGCGAGGTTGAAGACGACATGGCTGACAATGATCGTATGCAGCCCCATCGGCAGGTTCAGGAGCGAGAAGAACGACAGAAGCGCGATGGCCAGCACGATGTCCGGGATGATCATCGGCGCGAAGACCAGGGCCTCGATGGCGCGGCCCTTTCGCGCCCGCGTCTCGATCCCGAGGGCCAGTGCCGTCCCCAGTACGGTCGCGACCAAGGTCGAGACGAGCCCTACGATCAGCGTGTTGAACGCGGCGCCGAGGATGTCGGCGTTACCAAGAAGCGCCGTGTACCACTTCGTCGAAAACCCGGTCCATGCCGTCGGCAGCCCGCCCTCGTTGAACGACAACGCCACGAGGACCGCGATGGGCACGTAGAGAAAGGCGAAGACCAGCGCGAGATGGGCGGCGAGTGCCCGGCGGATGGCGGGCGGGCGCTCAGCCATCGGCCGCCCCCCGCGTCTGTCCCGACACGCGCTCGGCGGCCATGGCCTGCAAGGTCAGCAGCACCATCATGATGGCGATCAGCGCCATCGAAAGCGCCGCGCCGAAGGGCCAGTCGTTCGCGGTCAGGAACTGCGCATAGACGAGGTTGCCGATCATCTGGAACTTGCCCCCGCCCAGAAGCGCCGGGGTGATGAAGTTCCCGATCGACAGGACAAAGACGAAGACCGCGCCCGCCGCCGCCCCATGCAGCGTCGCGGGCAGGATCACCCGGCGGAACGTGGTGAAGGCCCCCGCGCCGAGGTCGCGCGAGGCCTCGGCCAGCTCCGGGTTCAGCCGCGACAGCGGCGCGTAACAGGCCAGGATCACGAAGGGCAGGTAGTTGTAGACAAGCCCGGTGATCACCGCGCCCTCGGTGTAAAGAAGCGAGGGCAGTTCGCCCTCGTAGCCGAACATGCGGAACCCCTGGGTGACCAGCCCCTCGCGGTTCAGAAGCACGATCCAGGAATAGGTGCGGATCAGGTAGTTGGACCAGAACGGCAGCACGGCCAGGAACAGCAAGAGTGGCTGCCGGTTCCGGGGCGCGGCGGCGATGGCGTAGGCCGCGCCATAGCCGATGACGACGGCGATCAGCGTGGCGATCCCCGCGATGCGGGCCGAGGTCAGGAAGATGCCCGCATAGAGCGGATCAGAGAGCAGCACGAAGTTCTCGAGCGTGAAGGTGTACTCGATCCCGCCGTAGGTCCCGCGCCGGAAGAAGCCCAGCGCAAGGATCAGCCCGCATGGCACGACCATCAGGGCCGTCAGCCAAGCCAGCGCCGGGGCCATCAGCGCGGCCGATCTGGTGCTTTGCGGAGTCATCTTCTGACGGAACGGTTCGGCAGGGGCGGGGCCGGCGGGCCCGCCCCCGCCAACTTCAGTTCGCGGCCTTGATCGCGGAGACCGCCTTGGAGTAGGCGCGCGTCACGTCGCCCACATCGCGCAGCTGCTCCAGTTTCAGAAGGTCGGAGGGCTTCATGCCCATGTTCGGGTACTGGGCGATCAGGTCGGGCGTCAGGCCGTCCATCGCGGATTTGTTCGGCACCTTGTAAAGGATGTTCTCGGCCGCCCACCGGTGGTTCGCGGCATCCAGGATGTAGTTGATGAACTTGAAGGCGCCGTCCTTGTTCTGCGAGGCCTTCAGCACCACCATCGTGTCAACCCAAAGGTCGGACCCCTCCTGCGGAATCACGAACTTGATCGCCGCGTTCTCGGCGATGCCATAGTTGCACCAGCCGTCCCAGGCATGCACCAGCGTCGCCTCGCCCGAGACGAGTTTTGAATAGAAGGTCGTGTCGTCGAAGGCGAGCATCGTCGACTTGGCGGCTGTCAGGTCGGCTTCGACCTCGTCGATATGGGCCTGGTCGGTGTCGTTGACCGAATAGCCGCGCGCCAGGAACCCGGCCGCGAGAAGCCAGCGGTCGGTGCCCAGCAGTGTGACCTTGCCCTTGTTGGCCTCCGTCGGCGCAAGCAGGTCCTTCCAGCTTGAGGGCTCGGGCGACACGAGATCGGACCGGAAGCACAGCCCCGTCGTTCCCCACGCGTAGGGAACCGAAAAGGCGTTCCCCGGGTCATGTGGCAGGGCAGCGGCCTCGGGATAGAGGTTGGCGAGGTTCGGAACCTTCGCGGGGTCGATGGGCTCCAACAGGCCCAGGTTGTTCAGAACCTCCGCGAAGGGCGAGGAGACGAAGGCCACATCGAAGCCCTCACCGCCGGAGGCGATGATCTTGCCCATGATTTCTTCATTGGTCGCGTGGACGACCATCTCGGCCGCCTCGCCTGTCGCCTTCGTGAAGCTTTCGATCGCGTCCGGGGCCATGTAGCCGTCCCAGTTCGAGATCACGAGGTCGGCAAGCACGGGGCTGGCAAGCGCGGACAGCGCGGCTCCGGCCAGAAAGGCGCGGAGCGGATAGAGCGATTTTGTCATGTTTGTCCTCCGTCGGGGCGTCCCGAGTGGTTGTTGTTCTCAACTCCGCCCGGGTGCAGGGCCGGTGGCGGGCCGGACGCTGACCGGACAGTATTGGTGCGGGCGAAAATCCGTCAATCGAAACCTTGCCGCCGTCGCCGGAAGACCGCCAGGCCGGGCGGACGGGAAGCGGTTCGCCGGC
Source organism: Paracoccaceae bacterium (assembly GCA_046155885.1). Classification (GTDB taxonomy): domain Bacteria; phylum Pseudomonadota; class Alphaproteobacteria; order Rhodobacterales; family Rhodobacteraceae; genus JAOADN01. The sequence continues at coordinate 33,022 of JBJXFU010000056.1, read as the reverse complement.
ACACCCGGCCGTCAAACCGGGACAAGGGCGCCGCGCGCCTGAACGACGCGGGCGGCGACATCCGCGGCGGCGGCGATGGCTTCCGGCATTGTCGCTCCGGTCAGGCGGGCCGCAAGGAAACCGGCGTTGAAACTGTCGCCGGCCGCGGTGCTGTCCACAACATCCCCGACCAGCGGCGGCCGCAGGCGGCCGGTCCCGGCCGGATCCCGCCAGGTGATCTCGTCGGCGCCGTTCTTGACGACCACCTGACCCGCGCCGAGGGCCAGATAGCGCCGGGCGGTTTCGGTGGGCGACACGTCGCCGAATGCCTGGCGGTCGTCCTCGAAGGACGGCAGCACGATGTCGGCCCCGGCGGCGGCAGCGGAAATCCAGCGCCGCATGGCAACGGCGTCCGGCCAAAGCCGGAGGCGGACGTTGGGGTCGAAGGCGACCCGCGCCCCGGCCCGGCGCGCGGCGCTGAGAGCGGCAAGCAGGGTGGTCCGTCCGACTTCCGGCAGGATGGCGAGTGTGATCCCGGAAAGCACCAGGAGGTCCGCGCCACCAAAGGCCAGGTCGAGGTGCCCGGCGTTAGCGGCAAGTTCGCACGCTGCAGAACGGTCGCGCCAGTAGGAGAAGCTTCGCTCTCCGTTCAGAAGCGAAATGACGTAAAGTCCGGGCGTCCGGCCCCTGAGGCGCGCGATATGGCCGGTGCCGACCCCGGCCTCGACCATGAAGGCCGCCACGCGGTCGGACATGGGATCGTCGCCGAGCGCCGTGAGGTAGTCCACACGCCACGCCGCCGGAAGCAGCCGGCGCAGGTACCAGGCCATGTTGAACGTGTCCCCGGCAAAGCCCTGCCGGTACGTGCCGTCGCCTTGCGGGGCGAACTCCACCATGCATTCGCCGACCGAGACGATCCGCCCGCCCATCACGCCTCGCCCGCGAAACGTGTCCGGTGAAGCCGCAGGTATTCGGCGGCCTCAAGACCGAAGGGCCGCCCCTTCCCGGCGGCCGCGCCGCGCAGCCGGGCGCAGAGCGCGCCCGCCGGATCGGCAAGAGCCGCACTGGTTTCCGCCTCGGGCCGGCCCGCCGTCGCCGCCTGCAACGCATATTGATGCGCCATGTTGGCGATTGGGGTCGCGTGGCAGGCGACGGCGTCCATCTGGGTCCCGATGACGCTTCCGGTGTCGAAAACATGAGTGACGGCGGGCACGCTGCGGCCGAAATACCACCGTTCCACACAGCCATGCGGGGCCAGGCCCTCGGCGAAATGTTCGGGGTGGTGCTTGTCGAACATCGACGTCCAGAAGGCCTCGTCCACCGCCTCGGCAAGCACCTTGTGATCGAGGTTGTCTTCGTAAAGGAGCGAGTTCGGGTCGAAGCTCATCAGCGCATAGGGTTTCACGCGGCGGATCGCGTGGATGATCCGCTCGCGCAGCGCCACGCGGCTGGCATCGCCGAGGACATCGGTCTGCCAGCCCAGGTCCTCGACCGCCGAGATTCCAAGTATCCTGGCGGCGGCGCGGAATTCGGCGGCGTTTGCGGCTATCGTTTCGGCCTCGGAAAGCCCGACGGAATCCCAGCGGTCGTCAGTCACGCGCAGGGCCTGGATGCGCCAGCCCGCCTGCGCGAACAGGGCCAGCGCGCCGCCTGCGAAGATCGCCGCGTCATCGGCATGTGCCACGACCAGCAGCAGCGCCTTGCCCCGTCCGTAGGCAAGATCGCCCGCCCGCATCACCTGCGGTGCGGGGGCGAGGTCGGGCAGAAGGAAGCCCCGGTCCATGCTCAGCTCAGCGAAGCGGCGATGCCGATCAGGTAGCTGCGCGTCACGCTTTCGGCCTGTGCCTCGTTGCCGTCGGCGATGGCGCGGAAGATCAGGAGGAGCTGGTCGTGGGAATGCCGCCGCACGATCTCGGCCACGGCGCCGTTCTCGCGGTGGCCGTCGAACCTATGATCGACGCGCGCGGCGAGAATCTGGTCGAAAGTCCAGAGCAGGAAGCTGTTGCCGGATGCCTCGTAATAGGCGCGGGCGAAGAGGTAGATGCGCGACTTGAATTCGAACCAGGTCGCGGGTTCACGGATCGCCTCCAGTGCCGCCCGGAGCCTGCCAAGATGCGCCTCCGAAATGTTGCGCGCGGCAAGCGCGGCCACGCCGGGTTCGAGGATCAGCCGCGCCTCCACGGTTTCCAGGAAGCTGTGCTCGTGCGCGGCGTGGACGTCGACCTCGGCATCCAGCCGCTCGATGATCGCGGGCATGTCCCCGGTCAGCCAGGTGCCCGAGCCGACCTTGCGCTCGACCAGCCCCGCCTCCTGCAGGATCAGAAGCGCATCGCGGACCTGCTGGCGCGAGGTACCGTACATTTCGGCAAGCTGCCGTTCATTCGGCAGTTGCTGCCCGGGCTGGAAGCGGCCCTCGCGCATTCGCGCCATGAGGTCGGCATGGATCTCCGAAGCCGTGACCGGACGGTCGGGCAGGGGGGGTGTGGCGTCCGTCGGGGTCATGTCTCCCGGTCTCTCAGGAGCGGTGTTCATAGGCTCTGTCCAGCCGCCGCTTCAGATCGGCGACAAAGCCCGGCGTGATCGTGACGTCATGCGCCATGGAATGCCAGAGCGGCAGGGTGCTGATGTAGGCGCGCATGCCGGTCAGCCCCTCGGTCGCCTGATCCCAGGTCAGGCCCATGGCCTCAGGCCGCACGTCGAGCCCGATGCCGGCGATGGTGTCGAGCATCTCGTCGGCGCCGTTTTCGTGCAGCATGGTCCCGACGACGATGCCAAGGCCGACCGGCTGGCCGTGGAGGAACTTCTTCCCGGTCTGTTTCTCCAGTGTGTAGAACAGAAAATGATCGGTCCCCTCGATATGGCGCGGGCACCAGCCCGAGCCCTGGAACGACGTGCCCCATTTCAGACCGTCGACCAGCGCATCGATGCCCTGATCGGTCATCTTGCGGATGCCGTCGATGTTCCCGACGATGCCTCTGACCTTCGACAGCGACTGATCGGCGAGGTCCTGATCGTAGGGCCATTTCGCCTCGACCTTGCCCGTGTCGCGGGCGTACTGCCAATCGAGCACGCCGGTGTGGAAGCACAGGATGTCCCCGATCCCCGACCAGTTCAGGTGGCGCGGTGCGGCGCGCAGGACATCGTAGTCGATGAAGACGCATTCGGGCACCGCGTAGCCCCGGTAGATGACCTTGCCGCCGTCGCGTACGCCCGAGCGGTGGGAATAGACCGCATTGACCGACAGCGCCGTTGGCGCCTGGAAGAGCGGAAGGTTTCGCCGCCAGGCGAACCACTTCGCCACGTCGAGCGCCTGCCCCCCGCCGAGCCCGATGATCGCCCGCACGTCCGTCAGCGCGGCGGCATCGCGGTCGAGGTCGGCCTGTTCGATCGAGTCGGTCAGGTAGAGCCGGTAGTCGGCCCCCGCGAACTCGTGCCGGAACATTTCCCACAGATCGGGCATGGTGACGATCAGGAAGGGCGGGTTGACGAAGTTCCGGAACTCGCCGAAGAGCCCGCGGCCCATCACGGTGGGAAAGCCGTAGTCAAGGCAGCTTTTGCACATTCCCTTTTCCTTTCAGAATCTTGCGGGATCGCTGCGGGCGGCGTTCGCGTGGCTCGGTCCCGATCTCAGGCATCGCTGCCCCCGATCCATGGCGTTTCGGCCCGGCCCCGCGCCGCCTTTTCCTCGCTCCAGCTCCGCTTCAGCCCGTCGCCCGTTGCGCGCGCTGTCTCGCAGAGCGCCCGGATGCGGTCGGTCACGACCGGCGCCTCACCGGCCGTGACGTTGCAGGGGTCGAGGAAGATCAGCCCGTGCATCGAGAGATCGTCGCGCAGCGCCACCGCCGGGCTTCCCTCCATCGCCCGCGCGGCAAGCTCCCAGGCGAAAAGCCCGGCCTCGTGCGACAGCTTCAGCTTCACCCGGGTAATCGGGTTGCCTGTCCAGTCCCGGTGGCGGCTGACGGCGATCCCCGGAACACCGGCCAGCGCCGCGATCCAGCCCTCGACGATGGCCGCCTCACGTGCCGCCTCTGCGGCATGGTCGCGCCGGCCCCAGGCTTCGAGTGCGGCGACGGCGCCGACGATGGCCTCCTTCCCCGCCTTCATCAACCGCCCGAGGCCGCGGTTCTGCAGCACCATCGCGCGGATCATCGCCGCCCGTCCCGCCACGATGCCGCTGGTCGTGCCGCCGAGGAACTTGTGCCCCGACCAGATCACCGCGTCCGCGCCAAGAGCCACCGGCCCGTTGAGATCGTATTCCGACGCCATGTCAACGATCACCGGCACCCCATGCGAGCGGCAGATCGACGCGAAGAGGTCCATCGGCAGTTCGCCTTCGCGCACCGTATGATGCGAGACGACAAAGACCGCCGCCGCCAGCCCGTCGCGGATCGCGGCTTCGAGGTGATAGGTCTCGCACAGGGCCGCCGTGCCAAGCGGCACCACCCCGGCCCCCGCGGCGGCGATCGCCTGCGGCACCGGCGCGCCGTAGTTGACCATGTGCGACATCATCACCGCGACCCGCCGTTCGCGGCTGCCGGTTGCGGGCAGCGCCTCGATGGCGGCAAGGTCATCCCCGGTGATCGCCGCCGCAACCGCAAGCGTGATCGCGGCCGAGGAGGATGAGGTGACATAGCCCGCTTCCGCCCCGGTCGCGGCGCGGATGGTACAGTCGGCAAGCGCATGCAGTTCGGCAATCCGCACGAAGCGGCCGAGGATGTCATCGACGGCTTCCCGTACCTCGGCCGAAACGCGGCTGGCGCCGAGGCTTGTCATCGTCCCCGAGGCATTGATGACCGGGGTGAGCCCCCAGCGCGCCATCACGTTCGCGCTTTCCGGGTTCATCCCTTGATCGCCCCCGACGAAAGGCCGGAAATCAGCCAGCGCTGCGCCACCACGGTCAGGATCGCGATGGGCAGGATGGCCAGCGAGGCGGCCGCCGCCATCGGCCCCCAATCGAGGTTCCGGGCCGAAATGAAGCCGGAGATGAAGACCGGCAGCGTCTTGGCCGAGTTTCCGGCCAGCATCACCGGGATCAGGAATTCGTTCCAGGCCAGGAGCGCCACGAAAATCGTCGTGGCGGCCATCCCGGGCAGGATCAGCGGCAGGACGACATGCCACAGGATCTGCCACCGCGCCGCGCCGTCGACCGCCGCGCCTTGTTCGAGCGTCACCGGCACCTGCTCGACGAAGGAGGTCATGAGCCAGGTGGCGAATGGAACGTTGACGGCGGCATAAAGCAGGATCAGCGCGAAGTGATTGTCATAGACGCCGAGCTTCGAGGTGATGGTGAAGAGCGGCACCATGATCACGATCGCCGGAATGGCGCGGACGAGGATCAGGCTTACTTCCAGCGGACGGCGGCTTGGGAAGCGGGGCGAGCGGGCCAGCGCGTAGGCGGCGAGGGTCGAGACGAGCACGCAGAGAAGCGTCGAGGCGAGCGTTATGGCGATCGTGTTGAGGTAGATATAGCCAAAGCCGCGTGTGTCGAAGATGGCGGCGTAGTTCTTCCAAGTCGGTTCGAAAGAGAGGAATTTCGGCGGCAGGACGAACGTGTCGTTGCGGGTCTTGATCGAGGTGGAAAGCGTCCAGAACAGCGGGAAAAGCGCCACGAAGACCGCGAGGATCAGGATGGCGAAGCTCACGGCATTTCCGATGCGGCGGCGGGTACTTCGGTTCATCTCAGACCCTTTCCGCCGCCCGCCGCCAGAGCCAGTAGACCGGCAGCACCATCAGCACCATGAGGATGCCCAGGGCCGCCGCGCGCGACGTCTGGAAGAAGCCGAAGCCCGTGTTGTATATGAGCATCCCGAGCGTCTGCGTCGCGGTTCCCGGACCGCCCCTCGTGGTGACGATGAAGATGATGTCGAACATTTTCAGGCTGTCGATGATGCGGATCATCAGCGTCACAAGAATGACCGGGCCAAGCGCGGGCAGAGTGACATGCGCGAACACCTGCCACGCCCGGGCCCCGTCGATCTCGGCGGCTTCCCGAGGACCCTTGGGAAGACCGGCAAGCCCGGCGAGCACGATCAGCATGATGAAGGGAATGGACTGCCAGCTGTCCACGATCACGACGGCCCAGATCGCCGGCCAGCGCGCGCCGAGCCAGTTCGGCCCGTCCAGGCCCATGCCGGCCAGCGCCCAGTTGATGACGCCGAGGTCGGTGTCGAACATGAACCGCCACATCAGACCTACCGCCACCGGGGTCAGGAGCATCGGGATGATGAGGATGGTGCGGAAGACCTGCGTGCCGCGAAGGTTCCTGTCCAGGATGACGGCAAGGCCGATGCCGATGGGCATCTGCACCAGCAAGCCCAGCATGGTCAGCCAGATCGTCGTCCGGATCGATTCCCAGAACCTCGGGTCGGCAAGGGCGCCCGCGTAATTGTCCAGGCCGATGAACTTCGGGGCCGCGAAGGCCCCGAGGGTCTCGTTTCGGAAGGATAACCACAGTGCGCCAAGGATCGGCAGCGCGAAGACGGCGAGGATCAGATACCAGCTCGGCGCCACCAGCCTTCCGGCCAGCCGCGCCATTGACCGTTCGATGCCGCCATTCACCGCCATTGCCATCATTCGGGGCGGGCCGCGCGAGGGGCATCCCCGCGCGGCCCTTGCTCTCAGTTCCCGGCTTCGGCCGCAAGAATGGGCTTCAGCGTCTCGTTCAGCGCGTCAAGCCCGGCCTGGATTTCCACTTCGCCGTTCAGCATGGCGGGAAGCGCGTCCAGAACCGCTTTTTCGAACTCCGGCCAGACGCGGATCTGGGGATAGCGTTCGATGCGGCTCGACGCCGGGATGTTCAGAAGCGGCAGGTAGGGATGGATCGCCAGAAGCTCGGCATCCGACGAGATCGACTTGCGCCCGATCGCTGCCGCACCGGCCATGAGATAGGCTTTGGCGTTCGGCTTCCCGAGAACGAATTCGAGGAATTTCCACGCCCCTTCCGGGTTCTTGGCATCGGCGGGAATGCCGATGTTCCAGCCGGCAAGGTGGGTGATGTCCGCCGCACCCATCGGCATCGGCGCGGTGCCGATCTTGCCCGCGTGCATGCTGTTGGCCGGGTCGAGCGCCATGCCCCAGTAGCCGGAATACTGGACCATCGCGCCCAGTTCCGTCGACAGGAACTTGTTGGTCACATCATCGCCGTTGGCCGATATGCCGCCCTCGGGGCCATAGGCCAGCATGTCCTTGAAGAACTGCGTGGCCGCCACGGCCTCGGGCGAGTTGACGGTCGGGTTCAACTGGTCGTCATAGAGGTCGCCGCCGAAGGACCAGACCAGCGTCATCCACCACCAGCTCGCGTTCGGACCCCATCCGAACATCGCCCCGTCGCCCTTGCCGGCCTCCTTCACCGCCTTGGCATTGGCCATGTACTCGTCCCAGGTCGCGGCCGGCTTCAGTCCGAGCTCGTCATAAATGTCCGTGCGGTACCACTGGATCATCGGTTCGGTCGACAGCGTCAGGCCCAGCGTCTGGCCGTTGTACTTGCCGTAGTCCTGCTGGCCCTGCCCGAAGTCGGCGATGTCGTATTCCGCCGAAGCCGCGATCCAGGCGTCGAGTGGCTGCATCGTGCCCGCCGCCCCGTAGGGCGCGAGGAAGGTATTGTCGAACTGGGCCACGTCATACTGGCCTTGGCCCTGCTGCACCGACAGAAGAAGCTTCTGGTGCGCCTCGCCATAGGGCACTTCGGTCACGTTGACCGTGATCCCGGTCTTTTCGGTGAAGGCCGGAATGAAGGACTGGATCGCCGTCGAGGACGGGCTGGGGATGAGATAGAGGTTCAGGTCCTCGGCCAGCGCGGGCATGCCGAATGTCGCGGCAAGCACGGCTGCGCCAAGCAGTCGTTTTGTCTGGGTCATGGTTTGCCTCCCGGGTTACCCTTGGAAGCGGAGCCCGCGGCAAGGGCAGGCGCCGGCATCGCTGGTATTGGTTGGCGGCAGGCGCAAGTTGTCAACCATTTTCCTCCAATCCGCCGCAATCCGGCGCGACTCGGTCCTAGCAGGCGCATTTTCGAAGCCGGCAGCGTTGACACGTTGCTACCGCACCGCCACTCTGGCCGGGAATGGTTGGCCATTTGGGCGCAAGGTTCCGGGGCGATGGCCGAAGTCAGACTCGATGGACTGGGCAAATCCTACGGCGGGCAGGCTGTCGTGCACGGAATCGATCTTACCGTGGCCGAGGGCGAATTCGTCGTGCTGGTGGGCCCCTCGGGCTGCGGCAAGTCCACCATACTGCGGATGATCGCCGGTTTGGAGGACATCACCACCGGCACCGTTTCGCTGGGCGGCCGGGTGGTGAACGGGTTGGGCGCCAGGGACCGCAACTTGGCAATGGTGTTTCAGGACTACGCGCTTTACCCCAACATGACGGTCGCGGCGAACATCGGTTTCGGCCTGAGGATGCGCGGCGTCCCGGCGCCTGAACGCGAAGCAAGGGTGCGCGAGGTGGCCGAGCTTCTGCAGCTGACGCCCTTCCTTGACCGCAAGCCGCGCGCGCTTTCCGGCGGGCAGCGCCAGCGGGTGGCGATGGGCCGTGCGCTCGCCCGACCGGCGCAGGTTTTCCTGTTCGACGAGCCGCTCTCGAACCTCGACGCCAAGCTGCGGATGGAGGTCAGGACCCAGATCAAGCTTCTGCACCGGGAACTTGGCATGACGACGATCTTCGTCACCCATGACCAGACCGAAGCCATGACGCTCGCCGACCGCATCGTCTGCCTGGATGCGGGGCGCATTGCGCAAGTCGGCACGCCCGAGGACCTTTACGGGCGGCCGCAATCGACCTTCGTCGCTTCGTTCATCGGTTCGCCGCAGATCAACCTGATCGAGGCAAGAGCCGACGGCCGCACACTGACCCTGGACGACGGTCAGTCCCTGTCCCTTTCCCCTGACGCCCCCTCGTTCGGTACGCCGCGACAGGTGCTGGTCGGCTTGCGCCCCGAGGACCTTTGCGACGACAGCCGGCTGCCGATCCTTGTCGTCCCGCAAAGGCTGGAGATCGACTACCTGGTGCCGGAAACGCTAGGGTCCGACACCTTTCTTATCGGTTACCTTGCCGGGCGACGGGTCACCGCGCGCTGCGCCCCCGTCACCCGGCCCGAGGCGGGCGCGCGTGTGACGCTGTACGCCGATGTGGCGCGCCTTCACCTGTTTGATCCCGATACCCGAAAGCGCCTCTAGCCATGCCGATCCGGCCGGAAGACATCAAAGCGTTCCCGACCGCCTTCGGCCACAACCTTCTGGCCGAAGTGCCGAATTTCGTGGCGCCGCCGTTTCTTGTGGTCACCATGGAGGACCTCTGGCCACATTTCAGGAGCCGCCTGCCCGAGAGAACCGACGTCCGGTTCGTGACGTCGATGGAGCGGGCCGATCTGGAAGCCGCGTTGCCGGCGACGGCGCGTTACGCCTCGTTCATCGGGCTTGGTGGGGGCCAGGCGATCGACGCCGCGAAGTACTTCGCCTGGCGGCACAACCGCAAACTGCACCAGTTCCCGACCTCGCTGTCGGTCGATGCGATGTACGGCCAGCGCGCCGGGGTGCGCGACGACAAGATCGTCCGCTACGTCGGCTGGGCGATCCCGGAATGCGTCTATTTCGACTACGACATCCTTGCCGCCGCGCCGAAGCACATCAACCGCGCGGGGATCGGCGATGTGTTCTGCTTCTTCACCGGCGTATGGGACTGGGAATACGCCCATCGCGGCGGGAAGGCCGAGGCGAAATGGCCTTATGATGCAGGGCTTTCCGCGCATTCGCTGAAGCTTGCCGAGGCGGCGCTGGCGGGCCGGGACGGGATCCGCGACCTGACGCCGGAAGGCATCGGGCTGGTGGTCGAGGCCTTCAAGTGGGGCGGCGCGTCGTTCCACGGCACGGGCTGGTGCCCCCGGCACATCGAGGGGGCCGAGCACTTCATCTTCTACGCGCTCGAGGCGCGTACCGGCGTGAAGTTCCTGCACGGCCAGGCCGTCTGCCTTGGGCTGATCGCGGGTGCGATGATGCACGGCCGCCGCGCCGGGGAACTGCGCGCCGCCGTGCGCGACATCGGGGTCGATATCCGGCCCGAAAGCATGGGCATCACGTGGCCCGACGTGGAGGCGACCCTGCGCGGGCTGTCCGGCTTCGTGCGCGAGGCGGGTCTGCCCTATGGCATCGCGCATGATTTCGCGGTGACCGAGGATTTCCTTGCCCGGCTTCGGCAGATGGTGGATGGCGATGGCTGACGGCGACGCGCTTTCCGGCCCCGAGGCCCGACTTGCCGCGCTCGGTCTCAGCCTGCCTGAGGTGCCCGCGCCTATCGGCATGTTCCGCCTTGGAAAAATCGAGGGAGGGCTGCTTTTCCTGTCCGGTCAGGGGCCGCTTCTGGCGGACGGGCGGCTGGCGACCGGGAAGGTCGGCCGGGACGTTCCGGCCGATGCGGCGCGCCATCACGCCATGCGAACGGGGCTGGTGCTTCTTGCGGCGGCCCGGCAGGTCCTCGGCAGTCTCGACCGCATCGCGGGGGTCATCAAGGTTTTGGGTTTTGTCAACGCTGTCGGGGACTTCGACCGGCATCCTTATGTAATTGACGGCTGTTCCGAGCTTTTCCACGCGGTGTTCGGGGCGAAGGGCGCGCATGCCCGGTCGGCCGTCGGGGTGGCGTCCCTGCCGGGGGGGATCACCGTCGAGATCGAGGCGATCTTCGCCATCGGCTAGAGGAAGCTGGCGCCGGGCCGAAACGGCCTGCTGTTCCGGGCCGGGAGGAACCCGCGCGTTCCTGTACCAACCCCTTGCGGACGCTGCATTAACCGCCGGCTTCCGCACCGTTCGCAGGGGCCAGCAACCGCCCAGCAATATGCCAGCAACCCGCCATACGATCGTATGGCTTTTGATGAATTAACCGTTAGGTTGTTCCTTGTTTGTTCTGATCCGGCCGGAACACGACGATAGGGACATTGCCCGAAGCGCCGGGACGCTTCCCGGAAGCCCGTGCGACAGGAGGAGCACCCGGGCGATTCCGGCAAGGACATCCGGCTCCGGGGGCGCGGTCGCGTCGCGGGACCGAAGCCAGCGTGCGGCGCCCGGTCATGTCCTCACAGCTTCGAAATCCGGTCGCCCGGCGACACCTCGCCGTCGGCCTCGATGGAACAGAAGATCCCGCGCAGCCGAAACGGCGCATGTGCAGGGTCCGTGATCCAGGAATAGGACGGGCGGCCGTAGCGGACCTTCCATTTCGCGCAGCCGTCGTTGCGAATATCGGACACCCGCAAGACCGCCGAGCCGACCCGGATCAGCGACCCCGCCGGCAGGTTGGCTTCGGAGACATCGAGATCGGCGACGATGGTGTCGCCGGGGTGGACGGTCGCCTTGCGGTCGAGCCAGACGAGGTCGAGCACCCTGAGCGGCAGGATCGAAACCTGGATGCGCGGGTCCGGGCTGCCATCGGCAAGCTTCAGCCAGGGCATCGACATTTCGAAATCGCCCTCTGCCCCGCCCGCGCGGGTCAGGCGCAGACGGTCCGGAAACACGCGTTTGTTGTAGGCCGGCCGGGTGCAGAGAATGTGCACCGGCCCGTCTGTCCGGGGGGCTGACAGGACATGGGGCAGGGCGGCCGCGAGGGCCTCGGCGGTAACGAAGGCATTCATCGGGAAACCTCGGTCCGGGCAAGGGGGGGTGCGAGGTCGTCCGGCGCGCCATGAAGGTAAGGCCACCGGCGACCGGCAGCTTCGGTCGCGCGGCCGGCCAAGGCAGCCGCGATGGCGTGGGCAAGCAAATCGGACCGGGTCATCCGGCGGCCCCGTCCGGGCTGGCGGGCACCGACCGTCCCACGTCGATCTTCTCGTGACGCATCGGCTGGTCGTTGTCGGTTTCGCGGTCGAGGTCCTGCGCATAGCGGTGCCCGGCATGGGTGGCGGCGGCGATGATCGCAGGGGCCGCGCAGTCGCCGATCCGTTCCAGGGTGAAGGGCAGTTCCGCCTGCGTTCCGTCCGGCGCATAGCGAAGCGCGGTGTAAAGGTCATCGACCGGCGCGCGCTGGCCGACCACCACAAGCCCGGCCGCCGGCAAGTGCTGTTCGCGCCGGGAATGTTCGCAGGCGAGGGTCACTTTGCGTCCGTCGAACCAGGAAAGCCCGTGCGCCGTGATCAGCCGCACGCCCAGCGCCATAAGGTGGCCGGGCACCCGCCAGCCCTCGCCCGAGTTCTCGGCCCATTGCGAGACGCGGTCGTCCGGTGTGACCAGCGTCACATCGAGCCCCGCCGCGCGCAGCCGCTCGGCGACCACCCCGCCCATGTAGTAGCCGTCGCTGTCGAAGACGACGGCCGGACCTTCGGGAAGGCGGCCGTCCATGATGTCGTCGGGGGTCAGGACCCCGGTGCCCGGATCGGCGATGTCGGCGAACCGCTTGCCGCCCCAGACGTCGCGCCGCCAGCGCGCGCCGGTGGCGATGCAGACATGGTCCGCGCCAAAGTCGCGCACATCCCCGGCCGTCAGGCGGCTTTCGCGGAAGACCTCGACATTCGGCATCTTCAGGATTTGCTGCTCGCGGTAGTCGCGCACCCGGATGTATTCGCGCATTCCCGGCAGCGCCGCTTCGCGCACCACCCGGCCGCCGAGCACGCGCGTCGCCTCGGCCAGCGCCACGCGGTAGCCGCGCAGCCCCAGCGCCCGCGCCGCTTCGAGCCCCGCGGGGCCCGCGCCAACGATCAGCACCTGCCCCTCGGACCCCTTGGCCGCGATCCGTTCGGGGTGCCAGCCGCGCCGCCACTCCTCGCCCATCGTCGGGTTCTGGGTGCAACGGATCGGCAGCGCCAGGCTGTCGCCGACGTAGCAGACGTTGCAGCCGATACATTCGCGGATGTCCTCGGAGCGGCCTTCGTCGATCTTCCTTGGCAGGAAGGGATCGGCGATCGAGGGGCGCGCGGCGCCGATCAGGTCGGTGACGCCGGACTTCACCATCCGCACCATCGTGTCGGGCGAGGTGAAGCGGCCGACCGTCACCACGGGCTTCGCCGTCACCGACCGGACGAAGGACATGTAGGGTTCCAGCGCGCCCTCTTTCACGAAACGCGAGGCGCCCATCTCGTAGGAATAGTCGGAGATGTTGATGTCCCAGAGGTCGGGCATCCCGGCCATCATCGCCAGCATCTCGCGCCGCTCGCCGGTCACCGGCGCGCCATCCCCGCCGATCTTCTCGTCAGCGGCGAAGCGCACCGCCACGGCACAGCGGTCGCCGACCGCTTCCTTGGTTTCCTCGATCAGCTCGCGCACCAGGCGCGTGCGGTTTTCCAGCGATCCGCCGTATTCGTCGGACCGCGTGTTGGTTTCCGGGTCGAGGAAATGCGCCAGCAGGTAGTGGTGAGTAGCGTAGACATAGACGATGTCGAACTCCGCCTCCCGCGCCCTGAGCGCGGCCTTGCGGTGCCAGCGGCGGAAATCGCGGATATCGGTCTTGTCCATCGCGCGGCTCTGGAACGGATGGCCGACGGCATTCGGCATCGCGGCCACGTCGAAGGACACCAGCCGCGTGGCGAGGTTGGCGCTGCGCGCGCCGCCGAACCACAGCTCCGCCCCCGCCAGCGCCCCATGCGCATGCACCTTGTCGGTCATCAGCCGATGCGCGCGGATGTCGCTGTCATCCCAGAGCGAGGCCGAGATGTACAACTGGTCGTCCGAGGCCGGATGGATCGAACAGTATTCGGTGCAGACGACACCCCAGCCGCCTTCGGCCTTGACCCCCCGCATTTCGGCCAGGGTGCGCGGACGCGCCCATCCCAGGCCGGTGCAGTGCGGCACCTGGTAGAAACGGTTTTTCGTGGTGACCGGGCCGATCCGGACCGGTTCGAAAAGGATGTCGTGGCGGGGATCGCGCGGCATGGGTCCGGTCCTGTGTTACGCGGCCGGGGGGCGGTTGGCCCCGGCCCTTTTTCCCCTGGCAGACGTGCCGGGGCGGCACGGCGGCGGCGGGTCCGTCAGGGGATGCTGGATTCATCCAGCACGGCTTCGGTCCTGCGGTAGGATATCTCGATATGGTCCTGCATCGCGCGCCGGGCAAGCTCGGGGTCCCTGGTGTTCAGGGCGCGGACGATCTGCCGGTGATGTTCCAGCGTGACCTCGGCCTCGCCGCTGCGGGGAAGCATCATGTGCCGGCAGCGGTCGATATGGCCCTTGGAAATCTCGATCGTGCTCCACAGGCGCGGAAGGTCGCTGATCGTGGTGATGTAGCGGTGGAATTCGTCGTCGCGCGCGATGGCCCCGGCATAGTCGCGCCGCTCGATCGCCCTGGCATGGGTTGCGATGATCCCGGCGAGGTGGTCGGCATGCGCCTGGGTCATTCTCGGCGCGGCCTGTGCGGCGCTTTCCATCTCGAGGGCGCGGCGGATCAGGAAGGATTCCTCGATCTGCCGGCGGTCAAGCCGCGCGGCGCGGGTGGCAGACTGGGCGAAGACGTTCACCAGATGCTCGTCGACAAGCCGCTTCACCGCTTCGCGCACCGGCGTGCGCGAGACTTTCAGCTGCGCGGCGATGGCCTTCTCGTCGATGACCTCTCCGGGGGGGATCGCACCCGTCAGCAGGAGCTGCCGGACCATGGGATAGATCTGGTCCCGCAGGGGAAGGCCCCTGTCAAGCCGCACCGAGGAAAGGTCGAAGCTCATGCTGTCACACTAATATATCAGTTGTGGACAGCAAGGTTGTTCTCCGTCTAACCTGCCGGGAATTCGAGTTCTTGGCGGGAGGGGGGGCGGAAGTGGCCCGGAACAATTTTCCGAAGCTTCACAATGCGATGTGGCCCGGTCTGGTCGGAAAGGGCAGCGATTCAGAGCCTGCGATAGACCTTGACACGATGATCGCGCTGACCGTGGGGGCCGAGGTCGACGGCATCCGCTTCGACGGCATCGACATCTTCCACGCGAGCCCGCACACCAGCATCGACTTCACCGACGACGAGGTGAAGCGGCTTGCCGAAAAGGCAGGGTCCAACGGTCTTGCCATCGGGTCCATCGTGGCGCCGGTCTGGCCGCCGGTCGGGGGCGGGTCGGCGATGGGGTCGGACGAGGACCGCGCGCGGTTCGTGGCGAACGTGCGCAAGTCCTGCGAGTTGGGCAAACGCCTGCGCGAGCTGGGCGTGCGCAAGTACGGGGTGATCCGGATCGACTCGGCCGCCGGTCCCGCCGACTGGGCGGCCGACCCTGCCGGCAACACGAAGCGCATCGCCCAGACCTGGCGCGAAGCCTGCGATGTGGCGGCGGGTTACGGCGAGCGGCTGGCGGCCGAAGGCGAAATCTGTTGGGGGGGGATGCATTCCTGGAAGGCGGTCATCGACACGATGGAGGCGACAGACCGCCCCGGGATCATCGGCTTTCAGGCCGACATGGCGCATACGCTCTTGTACACGATGGGCTACAACGCCCCGGAGGCGGCTCTGCTGCCCGAGGGCTTCGACTGGAAGGACCAGGGCGTCCTGGACGATGCCCTGCGCCGGATGACCGACCGCTTGCGGCCCTGGACCATCGACTTCCACGTGGCGCAGAACGACGGCACCGTGAAGGGCATGGGCTACCACGACAAGACCGGTCGGCACTGCATGGTGACCGATCCGAACGGGCGGCTCGACATCACGAAACACGCCGGGCTTTGGCTGCGCGACGGCACGGGCACGCTGACCAAGGCATTCCGGCACATCTGCTGGGACGGCTGCATGTTCCCCAACGAGGTGATGGGGAAGCAGCAGACCTGGAACGACATCCTGGGCGCCATGATCAAGGTGCGCGACGCGCATGGCTGGGTGGCGTGAGATGGCCGGCAAGACCCTGAACATCGGAATGGTCGGCTACGGTTTCATGGGCCGGACCCATTCCAACGCCTTCTCGCAGGCGCCGCACTTCTTCGACCTGGGCTACCGCCCGGTGCTGAAGACGATCTGTGCCCGGGATGCGGGCAAGGCGCAGGCCTTCGCGCAGCAGTGGGGTTACGAGAACAGCGTCTCGGACTGGCGGCGGCTGGTCGAGGACAAGTCCATTGACCTGATCGATATCGCCAGCCCCAACGACACCCACATGGAGATCGCCATCGCCGCCGCCGAGGCGGGCAAGATGGTGATGTGCGAAAAGCCTCTGGGCCGGACGGCGGCGGAATCCGCCAGGATGGTCGCGGCCGTCGAGAAGGCGGGCGTGGCCAACATGGTGTGGTACAACTACCGCCGGGTGCCCGCGGTCACGCTGGCCAAGCAGCTGATCGACGAGGGGCGGCTGGGGAAGATCTTCCACTACCGGGCGAAGTTCCTGCAGGACTGGACGATTTCGGCCGACCTGCCGCAGGGCGGGCAGGGCCTGTGGCGGCTGGACGTGGGCGTGGCCGGTTCGGGAGTGACGGGCGATCTGCTGGCGCATTGCATCGACACGGCGATGTGGCTGAACGGCGGCATCGCGAGCGTGTCGGGCTTGACCGAGACCTTCATCAAGGAACGCCACCACAACCTGACCGGCAAGACCGAGAAGGTCGGTATCGACGACGCGAGCCTTTTCCTCGCCCGGTTCGACAACGGTTCGCTCGCCAGCTTCGAGGCCACCCGCTATGCCCGGGGCCACAAGGCGCTTTATACGCTCGAGATCAACGGCGAGCATGCCTCGATCGCCTGGGACCTGCACGACCTGCACCGGCTTTCGTACTTCGACCATCGCGACGAGGGTCGGACGCGGGGCTGGCGGTCGGTCCACATCACCGACGGCGACCATCCCTACATGAGCAAGTGGTGGGTGCCGGGCCTGCAGATCGGCTACGAGCACACGTTCATTCATCAGGCGGCGGATTTCATCGACGGGCTGACGACCGGCAAGGCCGCCGCGCCCAGCTTCCGCGAAGCCCTGGCGACCGATCTTGTCACCGATGCCGTCCTGCGGTCGGCGCGCACGGGTCAGTGGGAAAATGCCAAGCAGTGACGGGCATTTGCCCAAATCTTCCGCAGTCCGGGGCAGCATCTGTCCGCTTGAAAAACGGGGCGGATCGGGTAGCGTGACGGTGCGTCGCAAGAACAAGGCCCGAAAGGGCCGCCGACAGGGAACGTGAATGGCGGGGACGGACAGATCGGCACTGCGGCTGTCGGGGGTTTCGAAAGCCTACGGCGCGGTGCGTGCGCTTGACAACCTGACGTTCGAGGTGGCCGAGGGCAGCTTCTTCGTGCTGTTCGGGCCAAGTGCCGCCGGAAAGACGACCACGTTGCGCACCATCGCGGGGCTCGTGCAGCCGGATGCCGGCCGGGTGGACATTTTCGGCGAGGACGTGACCTACGCCCCGATCGCTGGGCGCGGGGTGTCGATGGTGTTCCAGTCCTTCGCGCTTTACCCGCATCTGTCGGTGCACGACAACTTCGCCTACCCCCTGCGCGAGGCGAAGCTGCCGCGCGACGAGATCGGGCGGCGGGTGAAGGAAACCGCCGACATGCTGCGTCTGTCGCACCGTCTGGACCGCAAGCCCAGCACGCTTTCGGGGGGCGAGCAGCAGCGGGTGGCGCTGGGGCGGTCGCTGATCCGCCAGCCGCGGATCCTGCTTCTGGACGAACCGCTCACCAACCTGGACGCGAAACTCCGCCACGACATGCGAGCCGAGCTGAAGCGCCTGCACCGGCAGTTCGGGATGACGATCATCTTCGCCACGCCGGACGAGCTCGCGGCGCTGTCGATGGGCGAAGAGATCGCGGTGATGCGCGGCGGAGCGGTGGTCCAGCGCGGCACGCCCGACGAGATTTACGAGCGCCCCGTCGATACCTATGTCGCCGGCAAGATCGGCTCGCCCCACATGAACCTGGTGCGGGGTACCCTGGGCGCGGGAACCGACACGCTCGACACCGCGCTCGGCCGGTTCGCCACGCGGAACCGGGTACGGGCCGCCCGGGCGGGCGACGCGGCGCTTCTGGGCATTCGGCCGAGCGACATCCGGCTGGCGCCGGGCGAGGGCGACGCCATCGCTGCAAGGGTCTATCTGGTCGAACCGCTGGGCGACGTGACGGTGGTGTCGGTCGAGGCGGGCGGCGAGACGCTGCGCATGGTCCTGCCCGAGGCCGTCGCGCTTGGCATGAAACCGGGCGACGCGCTGCCCATCGCGTTCGACCAAAGCAAGTTCCACATCTTCCGCGCCGCCGACGGTCTGGCAATGACCTGAGGCGAACGCTGAAGCACACAGGTGTAAACTGGGAGGAAGCCTGACATGACCGTACTGACGAATTTGACGAGGTTTGCAACGGCCACGAGCCTTGCCGCCTCGATGCTGATGGGGGCTGCGCATGTTGCGTATGCCGACGACGTGACGCTGACGATGGCAGTGCCGGACTGGCCGCCGACCCGCATCATGAAGAAGTTCTTCGATGAGCAGTACAAGCCCGCGTCGGGCAACACGGTGAAGCTCGAGGTCGACTTCATTCCCTGGCCGGACTTCTACACCCGGGTCAACGCGTCGCTGACTTCGGGCGAACAGAAGTACAACTTCATCGTGTCGGACTCGCAGTGGCTGGGTGCCTTCGTCGAGGGCGGCTACTTCCGCAAGATCAACGATCTTCTGGAAGCCGACCCGGCGTTCATGGAGACCTTCAAGTCGATCCACCCGAACCCGCTGAACGCCTATGCGACCTATCCGCACAAGTCGGAGAACTACTACGGGTTCCCGCAGTTCCCCGACGTGCTGGTGAACTTCGCCCGTTCCGACATCATCTGCCACGCGGACGAGCAGGCGAACTTCCAGGCGAAGTACGGCAAGAAGCTGCCCTGCACCGGCGAAGAGCTGGACGCGATGACCTGGGATGACTTCCGCAACGTCGGCGAATTCTTCCGCCGCGCCAAGGGAGAGATGCTGGCGGGCGCCCCGGCCGAAGACGATTTCTACGGGATCGCCTATCAGGCGGGCAAGGGCTACGACTTCTCGTCTATGCAGATCAACGGCTTCATCTGGCAGATGGGCGGGAACATCTGGGACGAGACCCAGGCCCCGGCCAGCCAGGCCGAAGGCGTGGTGAACTCGCCGGAGGCGGTGGCCGCGCTCGAGAAGTACCTGAGCCTGATCGATTTCATGCCGCCGCTCGCCAGGACCGGCACCATGGACATCTTCCAGTCCGACCAGCTGTTCCGCGAAGGCAAGGTTGCGATGAACATCGACTGGATCGGACTGGGCGAAGCCTCGCTTGACCCGAACTCGTCGAAGGTGTCCGACAAGCTGGTCTTCGGCCAGATGCCGGGCACGATGGGCGCGGACGGCAAGATGATCCGCTGGTCCAACATCGGCGGACAGCCCTTCGTGCTGACGACCTGGACGACCGACGCGCAGATCAAGGAAGCGGTCGAGTTCGTGAAATGGTGGCTCTCGCCCGAGATCCAGCACCAGTTCGCGGCCGCCGGCGGGCAGTCGGCGATCAAGGCTGTCTACGAGGACCCCAAGTACGTCACCTACCGGCCGTGGAACCGCGCCTGGGCGCCGCAGCTCGACTGGCAGAAGGACGTCTGGCACGTTCCGCAGTTCTTCGAGCTTCTGACCCAGCAGCAGGACCAGTTCGACCTTGCCATCACCGGCAAGCAGGACGCCAAGACCACGCTGGACAACATCGCGAAGTTCCAGCAGGACCTGCTGACCGAAGCCGGTCTGATCCAGTAACAGTCTGAAAAGACTTGATCCTTCGGGGCGCGCGCGAATCTTTCCCGCGCGCCCCGTCTTGACCCGATACTCGCACCGGACTTCAGAATGACCGCAGCCGCACCTCCCGCGCCCGGACTTTGGACCGTGAGCCCCGACAACTGGAAGCTGGCGGCACTGGCGGGACTTGCGGTGTCGGTCGCCGGCATCGCGGCGCTGCCGACCGCCGCCGCGTTCTGGCTGGTCGGAGCGATGGTGGCGATGGTCTGCGCCGCGCTGGTCGTCAACGCCTTCCGCCGGAAGTATTACGGCGGCCTGCTGGTCACACCGGCTATCGCGGTCCTGTTCGTGATGAACATCTTTCCGCTGCTCTGGTCCCTCGGGCTGTCATTTTTCGCCTACCAGTCGAACCAGCAGTCGATCCGCTTCGTCGGCCTGAACAACTACGTCAAGGTGCTGACGAACGACATCGCGGCCGACGCCAACTGGAAGGCCCTGGTCAACACCGCGATGTTCGTGGTGACAACCGTCTCGGCGCAGATGATCGTGGGCTTTCTGCTGGCGCTCATGTTCGCCAAGCAGTTCCCGCTGCGGAAGTTCCTGCTGATCCTTGTCCTCACGCCGATGATGCTGTCGGTCGTCGCTTCGGGCGTGTTCTTCACCTACTACTACGACCCGACCTTCGGCATCCTGAGCTATGTCATGGGGCACGTGACGGGCGAGCAGTTCATCCTGATGGACAGCAAGGTCGGCGCCGTGGCGGGCATCGTCTTCGCGGACGCCTGGATGTGGTCGCCCTTCGTCATGCTGCTGGTGCTCGCCGGCCTCGTTTCGGTGCCAAAGTACCTGTACGAGGCCGCCGCGATCGACCGGGTGTCGGCATGGCGGCGGTTCTGGACGATCACCTTCCCCTACATTCGCGGGCTTCTGATGCTGGCGCTTCTGTTCCGCACCATCGAGGCCTTCAAACTTGCCGATCTTGTCATCCTGCTGACCAAGGGCGGCAACGACACGATGACGATTTCGTACCACCTGATCCGGATCGCCAACGAGCAGAACAAGACCAGCGAGGGGGCGGCGATTTCGTACCTGATGCTGTTCATGGTGATCGTGCTGACCAACCTTTACCTCTACATCGCCAACCGGCGCGCGCAGGGAAGCTGATCCATGGCCGACATCCCGCTTCTGGAACGGCTGGGCCTGCGCAAGGCCAGCGGCGTGGGCGAGGCGGGCTGGGGGCATACGCTCTTCACGGCTGCCGTGTCGTTCGTCTACTTCCTGCCGGTCTTGTTCATCATCTTCACCGCGATCAAGCCGCAGGCCGACGCCCTGTCGGTTCCGCCCACCCTGTCGCCCACGTCGCTTTTCGGCCTGATTCCCGACCAGTACGTCTTCACTCCGACGCTGGAAAACTTCGGGTCGGTGTTCGAGCGGGTGATGACTTCGGGCGGGGCACCCGAGCCCACGGGGTTCGACCGCTACTTCTTCAACTCGATCTTCATCTCGTCGGTGTCGGTGCTTCTGGCGCTGGTGATCGGAACGCTCGCGGCCTTCGGCTTTTCGCGCTTTCCGCTGAAGGGCAACGACACGTACCTGTTCATCATCCTGACGACGCGGATGCTGCCCGCCATCGTTGTCATCATCCCGGTCATCCTGATGTTCCGGGCGGTCGGGCTGGCGGGGTCCTATACCGGGATCATCCTTCTCTATACAGCCTTCAACCTGGCCTTCACCATCTGGATGATGAAGAGCTTCTTCGACGAGCTTTCGCTTGACGTCGAGGACGCCGCCCGCATCGACGGGTCTTCGGGCGTGGGCGTGTTCTTCAAGATCTGCCTGCCGCAGGTTGTCGCGGGTCTGGCGGCCACGTTCGTCTTCGGCCTTATCCTGACCTGGAACGAGTTCCTGTTCGCCTTGTTGCTGTCAGGCAGCGATACCCGCACCGTTCCCGTGGCGATGAACCAGGCCGTTTCGTCCGGCGGGCGGGGCACCGACTGGACGCTTCTGGCGGCGATTGAGACGCTGTTCCTGATCCCCGTCTTCCTCGTCACGTTCTTCCTGCAGGACCATCTTTTGCGCGGCGTGACCTTCGGCACGGTGAAGCGCTGACATGTCAACAATCGAAATCCGCAAGGTGACGAAACGGTTCGGCGACTTCGCCGCGGTCCGGGATGCGGACCTGTCGGTCGGCCCGGGCGAGGTGCTGTGCCTGCTCGGACCTTCGGGCTGCGGCAAGACGACGACGCTGCGGATGATCGCGGGGCTGGAGCGGGTGACGTCCGGCGACATCGTGATCGCAGGCCAGAGGATGAACGACCTGGCCCCCGAGAAGCGCGACATCGCGATGGTGTTCCAGTTCTACGCGCTTTACCCCGCGCTGACGGTCGGTCAGAACATCGCGATGCCGCTGCACCACGAACGGCTTTCGAGGGCCGAGGTGGAGGCGCGCGTGGCGAAAGTGGCGGACATCATGCATCTGTCGGGCGTGCTCGACCGCATGCCGAGCCACATTTCGGAAGGCGAGAAGCAGCGCCTTGCCGTCGCGCGCGCCATCGTGCGCGACCCCAACTGCTTTCTCTTCGACGAGCCGCTGTCGCGGCTTGACGTGGAGCTTCGGCATTCGATGCGCGGGCAGATCAAGGAAGTGCTTCAGGGTCTGTCGAAGGCGACGGTGATCGTGACGCACGATCAGCTTGAGGCGCTGACCATGGCCAGCCGGATCGCGATCATGCGGGACGGGCGGATCGAGCAGGTGGGCACCCCGCACGAGGTCTTCGCCAAGCCGGCGAACGTCTTCGTGGCAAGTTTCATCGGCACGCCGCAGATGAACCTGTTCGAGGCCGACCTGGTGGGGGTTGATGGCGGCACGACGACGCTGAACCTGAATGGCATGCCGCTCAGGGTGCAGGCCGACCCGGCGGTGTCGGGGCTGAAGCCGTCGAAGGTAACCATCGGGGTCCGGCCGCGCGCCTTCGTGCCGGCGGCCGAGGCGAGCGCGCAGACCATCGGCGCGGTGGCGGAGCTGATCGAGCCGATGGGGGCCGAGACGCTGGTTCACGCCCGCACGGCGAGCGGCGGCGACATCCGCGTCGTGGTGCCCCGCGACCGCCGGGTGAAGATCGGGGACGTGCTGAACCTGGCGCCCGGCGCGGGGCAGGTCCACGTCTTCGCAGAGGACGGCAAGGCGGTGCGGGCATGAGCGGCAAGGATGCGGGCGGAATGTCGCGGCAGGGCGCGCTGCGGCTGGAATATGCGATCATCGGGCTTGGCATCTTCGCGCTTGTGCTGATCTTCCAGCCCTTCAGCCTGACGCTTTTCGCCATTGGCAGCGTTCTGGTGGTGATCGCGGGGCTGGTGAACAACATCCTGCCGATGGCGCAGCCCGGGGTGAGGCTGCGCAGTGTTGTGACGGTCGCGATGGTCGTCGCGATGATCTTCTGCATCGTGCTGCTGGTCGCGATCACAGCCGCGCATTTCTATGGCGTGGCCTTCCTTGCGCCGCCCAATCCCGACACGACGGCCGGCAAGGTCCAGCTGAACACGCCGCCCTTCTGGATGCAGCCGCTGGTCTGGGGTTTCGCCGGGACGGCGGCGGTTCTTGCGGCGCTGATCGCCGCGAGGGGCCGTTCGAAGGCGTGACATGAGGTATGGCGTCTCGATCATCGGACTTTACACCCTCGACATCCCCGGGCGGCCCGTCACCCGCATCCCGGACGGGGGCGGGGTGGAGTTCATCGAGGAAATCCGGCTGACCGTCGCGGGAACCGCGGGTGGCACGGTTGTCGATACCGCGAAGCTGGGGCTGCGCAGCCTGGCTGCGGGCGCGGTGGGCGATGACGAAAAGACCGACTGGGTGTGCTGATGACGCTGGCAAAGCACGGCATCGACACCTCGGCCATGCAGCGGCTGGCGGCCACGGGCCTTGGGTCGGACGCCGGGATCGTGTCGTTCGAGGGAACGTGGGAGGCGATGAACAAGTGGAAGGTCAGGTGATGAGATTTCAGGGCCGGCGCGCTGTCGTCACGGGTGGGTTGTCGGGCATCGGCGAGGCCATCGCCAAGCGCATCCGGGCGGAGGGCGGGACGGTCGCCGTCTGGGACCAGGCGGGCGGCATCAGGACGGATATCGCGTCGTGGGATTCCGTCCAGGCGGCCGCGGCCGAGACGGTGCGCCAGATTGGCGGCATCGACGTTCTGGTCAACAGCGCGGGCGTTGCCGGGCCGACCGCGACCGTCCTGGAAATCAGCATGGAGGACTGGCACCGCACCGTGGCGATCAACCTGAACGGCACCTTCTTCACCAACCGCGCGGTGGTGCCGCACATGGTGGCGCAAGGCTACGGACGGATCGTCAACATCGCGTCGATCGCGGGCAAGGAAGGCAATCCCAACGCCTCGGCCTATTCGGCATCGAAGGCGGGCGTCATCGGGTTCACCAAGTCGCTGGCCAAGGAACTTGCGAAGACCGGCGTAACCGTGAACGCCGTCACGCCGGCCGCGGTGCGGACCCCGATATTCCAGCAGATCTCGCAGTCGCATATCGACTTCATGCTGTCGAAAATCCCAATGGGCCGGCTTGGCACGGTGGACGAGGTGGCGAGCGTCGTCTGCTGGCTGGCGAGCGAGGAATGTTCGTTCTCGACCGGCGCGGTCTTCGACGTGTCGGGCGGGCGGGCGACCTACTGACGGGACAGCTGGTCCGGCGGCAAAGGGAAAGGGGCGCAGAACATGCAGAGAATGGGACAGGTGATCCGGCTGAAGCCCGAGGTGATCGCCGAATACAAGCGCATCCACGCCGCCGTCTGGCCCGAGGTCCTGGGTGCCATCAGGCGTAGCAACATCCGCAACTACACGATTTTCCTGAAGGAACCGGAAAACCTGCTGTTCGCCTATTGGGAATACCACGGCACCGACTTCGCCGCCGATCTGGCGAAGATGGCGGCCGCTCCGCGGATGAAGGAATGGTGGGTCATCACCGACCCGATGCAGGTTCCGTTCGAGACACGCGGGGCCGGCGAGTGGTGGGCGCGGATGGAAGACGTGTTCCACACGGATTGACACGGCCGTCGCCTGACCGGTTGGCGCGGCGCAGCCCTCCGCGCCCCGGCCCACGAGCCGGGGCCTTTGCCCGGGCCGTCATCGCGGGCTGAAGACGAGGCCCCGGATCGAGTCCGGGGCGGGGCGTGCGGGGTCTTATCCGCCTGCCTTCGCCCAGCCGTCCCGCATGTTGCGCAGGCCGAGCAGGTACACCTCTTCGGAGTTCGGGGCGAAGTCGCGCCAGACCCGGGTGGCGGCGGCGAGTGCGGGCATGGCGCGGCCGAAAGCCTCGATCGTCAGCCATCCGTCGTAGCCCGACGCGCGCAGCGCCTTGTAGGTCGCGTCCCACGGCACATGGCCCTTGCCCGGCGTGCCCCGGTCGTTTTCCGAGATGTGGACATGCACCATCTGCGGGCGGATGTCGGCGATGGCCGCGACCGGGTCCTTTTCCTCGATGTTGGCATGGAAGGTGTCGTACATGCCCCTGACGTGGGGATGGTCGACTTCGGTCAGGTAGTCGGCCAGCTGTCGCATCGTGTTCAGGAAATAGCATTCGAACCGGTTCAGTGCCTCGAGCGCGAAGGTGACCCCCTTGGCGGCCGCGTGATCGCCCGCGCGGCGGTGGAACGACACCGCCCGCGCGCGTTCTGCGGCGGTGGCGGGTTCGCCGCTGAATGCGCCGAGTTCCGAGTGCATCGGCCCGCCGAGGATCGGCGCGCCGAGCGCCGCGCAGTTGTCGATGCACCATTTGGCGCGGTCGAGCGCCGCCGCCTGTTCCGCCGGGCTGGCCGACAGCGCATTGCAGCCCGCGCCCATTACGCTGACGACGGTACGGCCAAGCCCGATGCGATCCAGAAGGTCGCCGAGCCGGGCGTAGTGGTCGCTGTCGCCCTCGAACATCGGGACTTCGACCCCGTCATAGCCCGCGTCCTTCAGCGCCCGCAGGATCGGTTCGTGTTCCGCCGTCACGTGCGGCGTCCAGAGCAGAAGGTTGAAGCCAAGTTTCATGCGATGTTCGTCCCCTCTACGGAAAACAGGGCAAGCCCTCTCGCCGATGTTGTGAACCACTGTTATTACAGATTCCAGCGAAAAGACCCGGAGGGAGACGACGATGAACAAGCCCCACAATCCCGCTTCGGCCACGAACGCCGCCCTGCTGCGCGCGCAGGCCTTCATGACCCCGTCGCCGGTTCCGTCGATTTCAACCGAGCTTCTGGTGACGGCGGATGGCGAGTTGAACCGCGAGCTTCACGATTTCCTCTTCGATCCGCCGTCGGACCCCG
The DNA here is from genome assembly GCA_046155885.1 of Paracoccaceae bacterium. Lineage (GTDB taxonomy): Bacteria > Pseudomonadota > Alphaproteobacteria > Rhodobacterales > Rhodobacteraceae > JAOADN01. The sequence continues at coordinate 7,141 of JBJXFU010000056.1, read as the reverse complement.
AACTGCTGCGCGGCCGGAAGATCGCCATCTGCTGCACCAATGGCGTGGAAGAGGTCGAGATCACCGGCGCGATGAAGTGGCTGACCGAACATGGCGCGGTCGTGCATGTGGTGTCCCCCCGCATCGGCGAATTCCACCCGACGCTGGGCCTGCGGTTTCCGCCGCTGACGAAGACCCATGTGTTGGCCATCCGCCTGATGGAGAACGCGGGCTGGCTGGCCATCGACCGCTACATGGACGAGGCGAGGGTCGCCGACTACGACGCCTGCATTTTTCCGGGGGGCTGCTGGAACCCCGACGCCCTGCGCGCCGACAAGGACGCGCAGGCCTTCGTGCGCGACATGCTGGCGTCAGGCAAGCCGACCTGCGCGATCTGTCACGGGCAATGGGTGATGGTCAGTGCGGGCATCCTGAAGGGCAGGCGGGCCACGGCGGTCTGGAACATCCATCCCGACCTGGCCAACGCCGGTGCCACCGTTCTGGACGAGCCTTGCGTGGTGGACGGCAACCTGATCACGGCGCGCTTCCCCTATGACCTGCCGCGCATGGTCGCGGCGCTGGTGCAGCAACTGGTGAAGTGACCGGCCCGACGAAACCGATCCTGCTGGTCGGCACAGCCGACACCAAGGGCGAGGAGCTTTCCCACCTGGCCTCGATCCTTCGCGCGGGTCACCGGGTGGAGATCGTGGACGTCGGAACCCGGGCCGCGACGATAGCGGTCGATGTCCCGGCCGCAACGGTGGCAGCCCGCCATCCCGACGGGGCGGCCGCCGTCCTGGAGGGCGACGACCGGGGGTGGGCGGTGGCGGCGATGGGCGTGGCGCTGGCCCGCTATCTTGCCGCGCGCGGCGATGCGGCGGGCGTCCTTGGCATCGGCGGCGGGGGCGGCACCTCGATCGTGACGGCCGGGATGCGCGTCCTTCCCTACGGGTTGCCGAAGGTCATGGTCAGCACCCTGGCATCCGGCGACACCGCGCCTTACGTCGGGATCTCGGACATCGTGATGGTTCCGGCCGTGACCGACCTGGCGGGGCTGAACCCGCTGAACCGCGTGATCCTGCACAACGCGGCGCAGGCGATGCTGGGCATGGTCGCCAAACCCCATGCGGGGCGGGCGGACCGGCCGGCCATCGGCCTGACGATGTTCGGGGTCACCACGCCCTGCGTGACCGCCATTGCCGCCGCGCTGAAGGACGATCTGGATTGCCTTGTCTTCCACGCCACGGGCACCGGCGGGCGGACGATGGAGAAGCTGGCCGATTCCGGCCTTCTGTCGGGGTTCATCGACATCACCACGACCGAGGTGGCCGACCTTCTGTGCGGCGGCGTGCTGGCCTGCGATTCCGACCGCTTCGGCGCCGCCGCGCGCACCGGCCTGCCCTGGGTCGGGTCGCTCGGGGCCTGCGACATGGTGAACTTCGGCGCGCCGGACAGCGTGCCGGAGCGGTACCGCGACCGGCTTTTCTATCGCCACAACCCGCAGGTCACGCTGATGCGCACGACGGCCGGGGAATGCGGGCGGATCGGGGCGTGGATCGCGGGGCGGCTGAACCTGTGCGGGGGACCGGTGCATCTGCTGATCCCCGAAGGCGGCATCTCGGCGCTCGATGCGCCGGGCGGGCCGTTCCACGACCCCGATGCGGACGCGGCGCTGTTCCGTGCGGTCGAGACGGCGCTTGTCGCGACCCCCTCGCGGCGCGTGACGCGGTTGCCGTACCATATCAACGACCCCGCCTTCGCTGCCGCTGCTGTCGCGGCCTTCCGTGACCTGACCTGAAAGACGCACCCATGCCCGCCATTCCCCGCCAGGCCATCCTGACCCGCCTTCGCGACCAGGTCGCGCGCGGCATTCCCATCGTCGGCGGCGGGGCGGGGACCGGCCTTTCGGCGAAGTCCGAGGAAGCGGGGGGGATCGACCTGATCATCATCTACAATTCCGGCCGCTACCGGATGGCCGGGCGTGGCTCGGCCGCCGGGCTTCTGGCCTATGGCAATGCCAACCAGATCGTGAAGGAAATGGCGGTCGAGGTTCTGCCCGTTGTCCTCCATACCCCCGTGCTTGCTGGCGTCAACGGCACCGATCCGTTCGTGCTGATGCCGCAATTCCTGGCCGAGTTGAAGGCGATGGGCTTCTCTGGCGTCCAGAACTTCCCCACCATCGGCCTGTTCGACGGCACGATGCGCCAGAGTTTCGAGGAGACCGGCATGGGCTACGGGCTGGAGGTCGAGATGATCGCGGCCTCCCATGCGCTCGACCTCTTGACGACGCCCTATGTGTTCACCCCTGCCGAGGCCGAGGCGATGACCGGGGCCGGGGCCGACATCGTCGTGGCCCACATGGGCGTGACGACGGGGGGGGCGATCGGGGCCACCTCGGTCTGGACCCTCGCCGACTGCGCCGCAAAGATCGACGCGATCATCCGCGCCGCCCGGGCGGTGCGCGACGATGTGATCGTGCTCTGCCACGGCGGCCCGATCGCGATGCCTGACGATGCGGCCGCCATCCTGAACGCCTGTCCGGGATGCAACGGGTTCTACGGCGCAAGCTCGATGGAACGGCTGCCGGTGGAACGGGCCGTCGCCGACCAGACCCGCGCCTTCAAGGCCATAAGGACCGCCAGCAAAGGGAATCCGACATGAACGGCACCAATTTCTTCGTCCGGCCCGACAACGTGGAACGCTTCGGCTTCGACTGGGGCGAGCTTGCCCTGACGGTGGGGCCCTCGGTGAACGGGGCGGCGCGGTTTTCGGGCGGGATCGTGCAAGTCGCCCCCGGCGGCGGCCATGCGCGGCACAACCATTCCGGCGCCGAGGAGATCATCCTGGTGATGGAGGGGACCGGCGAACAGATGGTCGAGGATGACGTGGGCAAGCCGCTGACCGAACGGGTCGGGCCGGGCTGCACGATCTACGTGCCCGAAAGCCGGTACCATTCGACCCTGAACACCGGCACCACGCCGATGACGCTGTTCGTCGTCTATTCGCCCGCCGGCCCCGAACAGGCGCTGCGCGACCTTCCCGATTTCCGTCTGCTTCCGCCCAAGTCATGACCCCCCCCCCGGCCAGAAAACCAGGCTCCGGGCCCCGAGACGGCTCCGGCTAAGCGACCTGGACGCAGAAAGGGCGCAGCCGGCCGCGCTATGCGGAACTGTGGGAAGGGTGTTCAGGACGTGAAACAAGTGGCGGAGGGGGCGGGGCCGGGATCGAAGCTTCTCGACCTGCCACTCGATGCTCCATTGCGAGCGGTGCACGTCGACATTGGCCGACGCGTCGTCGGGTTGGTCCGACTGATGGCTCGTGATGTCTTCACTGGCGGATCTTGCGCAAGGGGGCCAAGCTGACCGGTCAAGGCGGCGCGTCTTGTCGTCCAATGGTCAATCGTCGCGGCGCCGACCTTCTTGAGTCGGGAACGGCCGTCCATCGATCCGCTCAAGTGCCCAGGACGCGATCCCCGACCATGCCCGCGGCGTTCAGGCGATGGACCATTCGGGGACGTGCAGGTCGATCCGTCGCCCCGAAAGGGCGTCGAAAAGATGCATCGCCTCGGGCGGAACCGTCACGCCGACCGTCTGACCGGGAGAGACATCCGGCCGCTCCGAGGTCAGAAGCGACAGGGCAAGATCCTCGATGCGCAGCGTCAGAAGCCGCGCTGCGCCGAGTTCCTCGACGAAGTCGACGCGCGCCCGCAGGGCCGCCCGCTCGATCGGGGCAAGGCGCAGCAGCTCTGCCCTCAGCCCGACAAGCACAAGCAAGCCGTTCAGTTCGGGGGCCAGGCGGGCCGCGACGGGCAGGCTCTGGGCATCCTCGAGCCGAACCACGCGTCGGTCGTATTCGATCTGACCTGGAAGAAGGCTCAGGGGGGGGCTGCCGATGAAGCTCGCGACATAGGCGCTGGCTGGGCTGGCATAGACTTCGGCCGGCGAGCCGACTTGCTCGACGGTGCCCTTGTTCATGACGACCAGCCGGTCGGCGAGGGTCATCGCCTCGTGCTGGTCGTGCGTCACGAAGACGGACGTGGCCCCCACCTGGGAATGGATGCGGCGGATTTCCTGGCGCATCTGCACCCGGAGTTCCGCGTCCAGGTTGGACAGGGGTTCGTCGAAGAGAAAGACCTGCGGTTCGCGGATGATCGCGCGCGCCATTGCCACGCGCTGGCGCTGTCCGCCCGAAAGCTGGCCGGGTCTGCGGTCAAGGAACTCCGCCAGGCCGATGGTAGCGGCGGTCTTGGCGACTTGCGCGTTGCGGGCCGCCCGGGGGACACCCGCGACCTTGAGCGCATAGCCGATGTTTTCGGCGACCGTCATGTGCGGGCAAAGCGCATAGTTCTGAAAGACCATCGCGCAGCCCCGCTCGCGCGGTTCGAGATCGTTGACCCGGCGGCCCCCGATCAGGATGTCGCCCGAGGATATCGCCTCAAGTCCCGCGATCATGCGCAGAAGCGTGGACTTGCCGCAGCCCGAGGGCCCGAGGATGACGACGAACTCGCCGTTCCGGATGTCGAGGCTGACGTCGTGGAGCGCGGTGCCATCCTTGCCGTATGTCTTGGTGACGTTGCGGACCGAGATGTCGGCCATCGCGCGACTCCTTACTTGTCAGTGTTGATCAGGCCGCGAACGAACCAGTGCTGCATGAAGATGACGACGGCGACGGGGGGCAGCATGACGACCATGGTCGCCGCCATCGCGAGGTGCCAGGTCGGGGTGCCGCCGCCCGTGGCCAGCTGGTCGGGCACAAGGTCGGACAGCTGGATCACGACCGTGCCGTAGCCTGCGCGGTCGGTGGTGATCAGCAGCGGCCAAAGATACTGGTTCCACGCGTAAACGAACATGATCGTCGCCAGCGCGGCGATATTCGTCCGGCTGAGCGGGATAAGCACGTCCCAAAGGAACCGCAGCGGTCCGGCCCCGTCCATCCGGGCGGCCTCGACGAGTTCGTCAGGGATCGTCAGGAAGAACTGCCGGTAAAGGAACGTGCCCGTGGCGGTGGCGACCAGCGGCAGGATCAGCCCGGTGTAGGAATTGAGGGGGTTCCAGTCGAGCTTGACCTCGACCCCCGTCGCCCACTGGATCGCACGGGACAGGCCGGTGATGTCGAGGATCGTCTGGAACGGCGAGAGCGCGTTCGCGGCCACCGCGTAGGTGGGCACGATCCGCACTTCCAACGGCAGCATCAGGGTGATGAAGATGATCCAGAACAGGAGCATCCGGCCCCGGTAGTTGAAGAAGACGAGGCTGAAGGCGGTGATGCAGGCGAGCGTCACTTTGCCGACGACAACCCCCACCGCAACAAGGAAGGAGTTCACGAACTTCGGCCCGAAGTCGGATTCAACCCAGGCCTGGCGCAGGTTCGGCCAGAACTGGTCGCCCGGCCAAAGCTCGACCGGGGCGGTGTTGACCTCTTGCAGGCTGTGCGTGGCCGCGCAGAACGCCACCCAGATCGGCACCAGGATCATCGCCAGCCCCGACAAGAGGATCAGGTGCGTGACGACGTTCAGAACCGGGGTGCGTTCAATCATGCTCTGACCTCAACTGTAGTGGACGCGCCGCTCGACATAGCGGAACTGGACGAAGGTCAGCCCCATGACGAGCATCATCAGAACGATCGACTGCGCGGCCGCGCCCGAGTAGTCGAACCCCCGGAACCCGTCGGCATAGATGCGATAGACCATGAGCTCGGTCGCCCGGAACGGCCCGCCGCCGGTCAGCGTATCTACGATGCCGAAACTGTCGGTGAAGCTGTCGGTCAGGTTGATGACCAGAAGGAAGAACAGCGTGGGCGTCAGCAGCGGCAATTGCAGGTCGATCACCCGGCGCAGCGGGCGCGCGCCGTCCATGGCCGCCGCCTCGATCAGGCTGCGCGGGGTCGACTGCAATGCCGCGAGGAAGAAGACAAAGCTGTATGCCGCTTGCTTCCACGCCCCCGCCAAGATGATCGAGATGACCGCCTGCGTGCCGGACGACGAGGGGTCCCAGAAGCCCGGGATCGCGGTGTTGAGATACGCAAGAATGCCCGTGCCCGGGTTCAGCACGAACTGGAACGAAAGGCCAACGGCCGGCGCGGCCACCGCATAGGGCCAGATGATCGCCACGCGTTAGGCGCGGTAGCCCGCGAGCTGGCGGTCCACGAAGACGGCGAGCGTCAGCGACATCAGGATCGCGAGCGCCGTCGCCGCCAGCGCTTAGATCACCGAAACGCGCACCGACGACCAGTAGTAGGGGTCAGACAGGATCGACCGGAAGTTGTCTAGTCCCACCCAGGTGTTCCTGCCGCCCCAGGGCTGTTCAATCATCAAGTGTGACCGTTCTGTTTCGTGGTGCACGGGTCTTTTCTGGCATTGCAACTCCTCTACCCTCTCAAACAGTGGCGATCCCGGGGCTGCGGCAACGCCTTGTTTTAGGGGTGAAAAATGCGGGCCGATAGCCCGCCTTCCGTCCTGAAACCCGTCTTAACTCACCGTCTTAGGCGGCTGACAGGGCGTAACCCTTTGATTTCTTGGCTCCGGCGGTAGGGATCGAACCTACGACCAATTGATTAACAGTTTTCTGGGCTAGACGGCTGGTGGACGGCTAAGATAGGCTATTACAAGCGAATACAACGGCTTGAGACTAGCATCCACCCCCATAGACTGGCGCGCAAAGATACCTTGACCCCATCTGAGCCTTACGTCAGCCTTACGTCAACCCCGGAGACGCAGCCCATGACCACGATACCCTCCAAGGCCCGCCTGACTGACGCGATGGCGGCCAAGTTCCCCTTCCTCTCCTCCGGCCAGAAGCTGGTGGCCGATGACGACCAGCCCGGGCTCTACCTCAAGGTGGGCAAGACCGCCAAGAGTTGGGTTGTCCAGACAGAGGTGCGGGTGCTGGACGACAAGATGGAGAAGGGGCGCAAGACGGTGCGCCGCGCCTTCGGATCGTTCCCGGAGATCAGCGTCAAGGAAGCCCGGGCGAAGGCCAAGGGGGAGCTGGCTGCGATCCTTGCCGGGGAAGGGCTGGGCAAGCCCAAGGCGGGCATCACGCTTGGCGAGGCATGGAAGCTCTACCGTGCGGCGCTGGAAAAGACGGGCCGGAGCCCGGCCACCATCTACAGCTACCGCAACGCGGTGGAGACGGAACACCTGTTGGGCATCTGGACCGGAACC